>JAFEFD010000297.1 GCA_018240765.1 Pseudomonadota bacterium
ATCCTGCGCTTCCATCGCGTGCGCACCCCGCGCTTCCATGTCTATTATCGCGGACACAAGGTCTGGCTGCCGAAGACGCTGAAGCTGCCGTGCATCATCAAGCCATTGACCGAAGAGGCTTCACGCGGCATTTCGCAGGCCTCGATCGTCGACGATGAAGCCGCATTCCTTGCGCGCATCGCGATGATCCACGAGCGCATGAATCTGGACGCCATCGCCGAGGAATACATCGACGGGCGCGAGATGTACGTCAGCATCATCGGCGATCGCAGCATGCGCGTGCTGCCCGCGCGCGAGATGACGTTCGGCCAGATGGACGAGGACGAGCCGCGCATCGCCACCTACAAGGCCAAGTGGGATGAAGCCTACCGCAAGCGCTGGGGCATCAAGAACCATTTCGCCAAGGCGCTGGAACCGGAACTGCAAGCCCACATCGACGACGTGTGCAAGCGCGCCTACCGCGCGCTAAATATCCGCAGCTATGCGCGCTTCGACCTGCGCGTCACTGCCGCCGGCAACGTCTACGTGATCGAGCCGAACGCCAATCCCTGCATCGCGAAAGACGACGAGCTCGCGCAATCCGCGCTGAAGGCCGGCATCGACTATCCGGGCCTGATTCGCAAGGTGGTCAATCAGGCGCTGCGGCGGGAGGCATAGAAAAGACGGTGCGCGCCGGATCCGTGCCGCCGAAACGCGGCGGCGCGTCTTCCGCATCCTTCGTGCCTGTTCAGTGCGCCGCTTTCTCGTGGGGCAGCGCCTTCAACGCCGCCAGCATTTCGCTGACGTGCTCTTTCGGGCTCATCGCCGAGTAGGCCGCGGCGACCTTGCCGGACTGGTCGATCAGGTACGAGGTCCGGTTCGACCAATCGGGTTTCATGGTCAGGATCGAGTCGTATTGCTTGGCGACGGTGGCGCCCTTGTCGGCAGCGACGGCGAACTTGCCGCTGCAATGGTCGGTTTCCTTCGAAAAATCCGAAATCTGGTCGAGATTGCCCGCGGTGAC
>JAFEFD010000298.1 GCA_018240765.1 Pseudomonadota bacterium
CGCATCCTCTATCGCGACGGCCTGCCCATCGCGAGCCTGGTATCCGGTACCTTCAACGCGCTCGAAGCGATGGATGCCGCCGCAGAATGGAAGGCCAAATCCTTCCTGCTCCGAAGCGGCGAGCGCGAGCCCGCCGCCGCAACCAGCTAGGAACCGCCGAGCAAGTTTCTTACCGCCCCCAATAACCGCGGTGATAGCACCAATGCGGGCCACAGCCGACCCAGCGCGGCTCGATCCAGCGGTATCCGCGGCGCGGATGCGTCCAATAACCGCCGACCCAGACATAGCGCGCGCCGCCCCAGCGCCAATAACCCGGAATCCAGACGTAACCCGGTCGTACCCCGACGCGCTCGACGCGTGGCGCGGGCGGCGCATACAACGGCGCTGCAATCGTGACCCCGACCGCGACGCCTGCCGATGCCGGCGTTGAAACCATCGCTCCGAGTCCGGCAACGCTCAACGCGGTTGCCATGGCCAGTTTGCGCATGCACATGATCGTTCTCCGTTTGCCTCCGGCGCACGATTGCGGCGGTTATCCCGGAGAACGCCGCAGACGACGCCCAGTTGACGTCCGCCGCCGCGGCATTCAGCCCGCGTTTTTCGATCTCGGCTTGCCCACGCAAGGAAAACCCGGCATCGTGCGCGTTTTCAAACGCACGTTCGACGCCATGACCGACGCCGCCACGTCCTATCCGCATCTGTTCGCCCCGCTGGATCTCGGCTTCGCGACACTGCCGAACCGGGTGCTGATGGGTTCGATGCACACGGGCCTGGAAGACCACGCGCGCGACTTCGGCAAACTCGCCGCCTACTTTGCCGCGCGCGCACGCGGCGGTGTCGGGCTCATGGTCACCGGCGGCTTTTCGCCGAACATCGCCGGCTGGCTCAAACCCTTTGCGAGCCGTCTGTCGATGCCGTGGCATGTCGGACCGCATCGGCAAGTCACGCGCGCGGTACACGCCGAGGGCGGACGCATCTGCCTGCAAATCCTGCACGCCGGCCGCTACGGCTACCAGCCGCTGTCGGTCGCACCGTCGAAGATCAAGTCGCCGATCACGCCATTTACGCCGCGTGCGCTTTCCGCCGGCGGCGTAGAGCGCACGATCCGTGATTTCGTGCGTTGCGCGCAACTCGCGCGCGAGGCCGGCTACGACGGCATCGAGATCATGGGCAGCGAGGGTTACCTGATCAACCAGTTCCTCGCGGAGCGTACGAACCAGCGCAGCGATGACTGGGGCGGCAATCTGGAAAATCGCCAGCGCTTCCCGATCGAAATCGTGCGTCGCACGCGCGCCGCCGTCGGCCCCGATTTCATCATCATCTATCGTCTGTCGATGCTGGACCTCGTCGACAACGCGCAGCGTTGGGACGAAATCGTGCGACTGGCCAAGGCCGTCGAGGCCGCCGGCGCAACCCTGATCAATACCGGCATCGGCTGGCACGAAGCGCGCGTGCCGACGATTGTCACCAGCGTGCCGCGTGCCGCGTTCGCCTGGGTCACGCGCAAACTACGGTCCGAAGTTTCTATTCCGCTGATCACCACCAACCGCATCAATTTGCCAGACGTTGCGGAAAAGATTCTCGCCGACGGCGATGCCGATATGGTGTCGATGGCGCGCCCCCTGCTCGCCGATCCGGACTGGGTCAACAAGGCACGTGCAGGTCGTGCCGCGCTGATCAATCCCTGCATCGCCTGCAATCAGGCCTGTCTGGATCACGTATTCGAAAACCGGCGCGCCTCGTGCCTGATGAATCCGCGCGCCTGTTTCGAAACCGAACTGGTCGACGCACCGCTCGCGCGCAAGAAACGCATTGCCGTAGTCGGCGCAGGCCCGGCCGGACTTGCTTGCGCGACCACGCTGGCACAGCGTGGTCATGCCGTGACGTTGTTCGAACAGTCGAACGAAATCGGCGGACAGTTCAATCTTGCCAGGCGAATTCCCGGCAAGGAAGAATTCGCCGAGCCGATGCGCTACTGGGGCAATCTGATCGATGCACTCGGTGTCGATGTCCGCCTCGGAACGCGAGCAACGCTCGAATCTTTGCGCGGATTCGACGCAGTGATTCTGGCAACCGGCGTCACTCCGCGCACATTGGCGATTCCCGGCGGAAATCACGCCAGGACGCTGAGTTATCTCGACGTGGTATTGCACGGCAAGCCGGTCGGCAAACGCGTCGCCATCATCGGCGCGGGCGGCATCGGATTCGACGTGGCCGAATTTCTCACGCAATCCACGCCTTCGCCGACAACGGATATTTCGCGCTGGTCGCACGAATGGGGCGTCGACCAACAGTATACAAATCCTGGCGGACTGACCACGCCCGCGCCGGAGCCGTCCGAACGCGAAGTCTGGTTGCTGCAACGCACGCCCGGCAA
>JAFEFD010000299.1 GCA_018240765.1 Pseudomonadota bacterium
CACTGCGCATGCGCGTCCTTGGCCGAGTCCTGCGCGAAGACGGTGGCAATGGCCGCGCTGACCATGCGCCGCTGCGTCTTCGCGGCATGGGCCAGGGCATTGCGCATGAAGTGCACCCGGCAGCGCTGCCAGGTGGCCTTGAGCACCTTGGCGATGGCCGCCTTGATGCCCTCGTGGCTGTCGCTGATCACCAGCTTGACCCCGCGCAGCCCGCGGCGCATGAGGCTTCTGAGGAACTCCGTCCAGAACGGCTCGGCTTCCGAGGCGCCGACCTTCATCCCGAGCACCTGGCGCTGGCCGTCGGTGTTCACGCCCACCGCCACTATCACCGCCACGCTGACGATGCGTCCGGCCTCGCGCGTCTTGACGTAGGTGGCGTCGATCCACAGGTAGGGCCAGTCGCCCTCGATCGGGCGCTCCAGGAAGGCGGTGACGCGCTCGTCGAGCTCGGCGCACAGCCGGCTGACTTCGCTCTTGGACACGCCCGACATGCCCAGCGCCTTGACCAGCTCGTCCACCGAGCGGGTGGAGATGCCCTGGATGTAGGCCTCCTGAATGACCGCGGCCAGCGCCTTCTCGGCCGTGCGCCGCGGCTCCAGGAATTCGGGGAAGTAGCTGCCGCGGCGCAGCTTGGGGATCTTCAGCTCGACGCTGCCGGCGCGCGTGTCCCACAGCCGCTCGCGGTAGCCGTTGCGGCTGTTCAGCCGCGCCGCAGGCGCCTTCTCGTCGTAGCCGGCGCCGCAGCGCACCTCGACGTCGAGCTCCATCAGCCGTTGGGCCATGAACTGCACCATCTGGCGCAGCACGTCCACATCGGCGCCCTTCTCGGCGAGTTCGGCCAGTGCCATAGTCGGGTTGGTCATCGTGCTTTCCTTTCCAAGGATCAAGGTTGGTATTCGCACCTCAACCCTATCCGGAATCACGATGACCACCCCCAGCGGGACGGTCGCCGCCGCGCGGCAAGCCGCTACGGGTTACGCCCTTCGGGCTTCGCCCTACGCGCCTTGCCGCGCACTGAAAGACTTACACCACTTCCTGGGACACCGCCCGCGCGGCACTGTGGATGGACGATGCGGCGGGGCAGCGGTACGAGGCTGCGGAAGTCGCGGCGCCGAGTTCCCGGTGTCCGCGCGGAGCAAGCTTCGACGAGGCCGAGGCACGAGGCCTCGGAAAACATGATCTCCCAGCCCTTGGTGGCGTTGGCGTATTCGCTTCAATGAGGCCGAGGCACGAGGCCTCGGAAAACGGGCGCCTGGGCTGTACTGACGGCGCCTGGCAGGATGCTTCAATGAGGCCGAGGCACGAGGCCTCGGAAAACCAGCGGCTGACGTGGGAGGCTGACGA
>JAFEFD010000029.1 GCA_018240765.1 Pseudomonadota bacterium
ATCGCGCCGATGCCGGACAGTTCCGGATCGGACTGGATCAGGCGAGTCAGGATGCCTTCGGTCACGACTTCCACGCGCGTGCGCGTGGAGATTTTTGCCTCGAAACGGATCCGATAGCCAACCGTTTCACCGACGTTCTCACTCAGTTGCGCGGCCATGAACCCCGCTGCCGTGCGCGCGGCGATGCGGCGCGGTTCAAGTACAAGAATCTTCTTGCCCGCGAGCCAGCTTGCGTCGAGCAAAGCCAGCGGTACCTGCGTGGTCTTGCCCGCGCCGGGCGGGGCTTCCAGCACCAGGCGCGGATGCCGCGCGAGGCTCGCCAGGATTTCAGGCAAAGCCTCATGGATGGGGAATTGTGTACTTTTCATCATCGTATAAACAACGATCCCGCCACGCGGGCGGGATCGGGGGTGGGCGCAGGGACAGTTTACTGGCAAGTCAGCCCGTTCATCTGGGTCAGCCGGGTCCACGACTTTGTACCGCTTCCGGTCGGTACGCCCGCTGGCAATCCGGCAGCCGACTGGTAAGTGAACTGCATCGAGTTGCAGCTTGGGAAGCGGACGTTGAATGTACCCCACAAAGCCTGCGTAGCCGAAGCGCCGCTGCCAGCGAAACTGCCTCCGCTGGAATAGCCCAGCGTTACGGTCGCCGACGTATCGCCGGCATTGAATACACCGCTACCGAACAGCCAGTAGGGCACCCCGGTCGAATCGAAGGTGTACCAGGCGATGGAGATGTAGCGCGGGAAAGTGCTGCCGCTGGCTTGCAGTTCTCCGACCTCCACCTGGATGCCTTCGCCGCTGTGCGCCTTATCGTACCAATTGCCGGTCATATAGCCGCTGATCGGCAGTGGCTGTGAGGCCGCCGCGTATTGCGCCGGGTTGTACATAGGCAAGGAGGAATCAATAATTTGACGTTTCGTCTGATCGACAAATAGATTGTCGATCGTAACAATGACAGCGTTGTTGTAGTTGAATTGAACCGAACCGCCGTAGAAATTTTCCAGTACGAACACATCACTATTGATTAGCGGATTGAGCGCATAGTTTGTGGAAAAAAACGTGTTTGGGTCGTTAGCCAGACGCACGACATAGTCCTGCACGCCGTTCTGAGTAACGTACACAGCCGGTAAAGTTGGATAACGAGTGGAATTGCCATCCATGTTTGCTGGACGGTCGATTTCCAACAGAGTTGCGGATTGACCGCTTGTGCAGGCGACGCGGAACACATAAGCGTCCACCGTTTCGGCATAAGCCCGTTCGCCGGCATCGTTGGTTAAGGAATCACCGGGAAGCGCGATCTGCACGTGCCTGAAATTCGGATCGTTCTGCCACAAACCGAAGGGAATTGGTGAGCTGAGGCAGCTCGGCGGATAGGCGCGATCCGG
>JAFEFD010000002.1 GCA_018240765.1 Pseudomonadota bacterium
CACCCGACCCAGGGCCTGCTCGATGCGCTGACCCTGCGCCAATATCGTCCCGATTTCTCGGCGCTGCGCATCGCGATCTGCGGCGACATTCGCCATTCGCGCGTGGCGCGCTCGGACGTGCACGCGTTCTGCGCGCTGGGCGTGCGCGAACTGCGCCTGTGCGCGCCGCCGGAACTCGCGCCGGATGCGGCCGAATTTCCGCAATGTCGCATTCTCAATGATTTCGACCAGGCCATTGCCGGCGTCGACGTCGCCATCATGTTGCGCCTGCAGAAGGAACGCATGCAGGCGGCGGCGATTCCGTCGGAGGCCGAATACTTCCATCGCTACGGCCTGTCCACGCAGCGTCTGGCCCGGGCCGCGCCGGAATGCCTGGTCATGCACCCGGGCCCGATCAACCGCGGCGTGGAGATCGCGTCCGAGGTCGCCGACGGCCCGCAGTCCCTGATCCTCGAACAGGTCGCCAACGGCGTGAATTTGCGCATGGCCGTGCTGGCCGAGCTGCTGGCAGCGAAGGCATAATTGCGCGGTCGCCATCGCGACGCATTGGGGAAACAGCATGCAACGCCATTATCGTTTCGCCACGCTCGCCGCCGGCGCCGTCCTGATCGCCGCCTGCGGAAAATCCGCCGACAACACTGCGCCACTCGCGTTCGTGCCGGCGGATACGCCCTACGTGTACGCCAACATCGAGCCTGCGCCGTCCGCTGTCACCGAACAGTGGTCGCGACGCATGCACGAATACCTGCCGGCCGCGCTCGGCGTTTACGAAAGCGCGCTCGCGAAAATCGGCGCGACCAAGCCGGAGGATGCGCACGCGATCGCCGCCGCGCGCGCGCTGATCGACACGCTGAAGACGCACGATACCTGGGACAAATTGCGCGAACTGGGCCTGAAGCCCGACATGCGCATGGCGTTCTATGGCGTCGGCCTCGTGCCCGTGCTGCGCTTCGAACTGGGCGACGCGGCCAAATTCCGCGCTGCCATTGACGACATCGAGCGCAAGTCCGGCGCCAGCTTGCCAAGCGCAAAGTTCGGCGATCAGGATTACTGGCATTTCGACGCCGAAAACATCTCGGCCATGTTCGCGATCGAAGGTTCACAATTCGTCGCCACCGCGGCGCCGGCGAATGCCAGCGACGCGCTCAAGCGCACCCTGCTCGGACTGGATCGACCCACCAGGCCGCTGGCGGATTCCGGCGATCTGGACAAGCTCGCCAAACAGTACGGTTTTTCGAACTACGGCGAAGGTTTCGTCGATGTCGTGAGGATCGCCGAACGCCTGACCTCACCGCCGCAAGGCAGCGACCGCGAGATCGCTACCGCGTTGGGACTTCCCACCACCGGCAGCGACGCCGCGTGCAAGAGCGAATACCTCGATCTCGCGCACAAGTTCCCACGGCTGGTGATGGGCGCCTACGAAATGAGTCCGCAGCGCGTGCGCATCGGCGCGCAACTGGAAATGCAGCCCGCACTGGCGGCACAACTGGCCACCGCG
>JAFEFD010000300.1 GCA_018240765.1 Pseudomonadota bacterium
AATTCGGCCTGCACGAACTGGCGATCGAGGATGCGCATCGCGCGCACCAGCGTACCAAGATCGAAGCGTTTGGCGATTCGCTGTTCATCGCCGTGCACACCGCGCAGATGGCGCAGGCGAAGATCGATGTCGGCGAGACGCATCTCTTCCTCGGCCGCAATTACCTGGTCAGCGTGCGCCATGGCGCCTCGCTCAGTTATGCGCCGGCCCGGCGTTCCTGTGAAACCACACCGGCATTGCTGGCGCTGGGCCCGAGTTACGCGCTGTACGCAGTGCTGGATTTCATCGTCGATAATTACTTCCCGATCGTGGACTCGTTCCAGACGAGCCTGAACGAACTCGAGCATGCCATCCTCGCCGGCGATTACCACCGTCGCACGATCACGCAATTGTACGAACTGAAAAAACACATGGTGCGCCTGCTGCTGGTAATGAACCCGCTGCAGGACATCCTGAGCCAGCTCGTGCGCCTGTATCCGGGCCTGATCCGCGACGAAGTGCGACCGTATTTCCGCGATGTCGCCGACCATGCCGCGCGCATCAACGAAACCGCCGGAACGATCCGCGAGATGCTCACTTCGGCGATGGACGTGAACCTGGCCCTGGTCGGCGTGGCCCAGAACGAGGCGTTCAAGCGCATCGCCGGCTGGGGACTGCTGCTCACGGCGCCGATGATGATCGCGAGCTGGTACGGCATGAACTTCCACGACATGCCCGAACTGAGCGCGCCGCATGCGTATCCGCTGACGATCGGGCTGACAGCCGCTTTGTGCCTTGGACTGTACGCACTGCTCAAGCGCGCGAAATGGTTATGAACCGGCATCGCTGGTTGCTCGTGCTGCCCTTCCTCGGCACCCTGATCGTGCCGCTGTACGATCGCGGCGAACCGGCGCTGTGGGGATTCCCGTTCTTCTACTGGTACCTGTTCGCGTGGATTCCATTGGCCTCGTTGCTCACCTTCGCGGTGTTCCGGGGCCTGCGGCGATGAACGGCACGGTGCACTGGACGGCGTGGGCGGTATTCGCGCTCTTCTTCGCGCTCGTGACCGTGCTCGGTTTCGCCGCAGCACACTGGAAGAAGGCGGATCTGGACCACCTGCACGAATGGGGACTCGGCGGCCGCCGTTTCGGCACGCTGATCACGTGGTTCCTGCTCGGTGGGGATTTGTATACTGCGTACACGGTGATTGCGGTGCCGGCGCTGGTCTACGGCGCCGGCGCGATGGGTTTCTTCGCCATGCCGTACACGATCATCGCCTACCCGTTCGTGTTCGCGGTGATGCCGCGCCTGTGGAACGTGTGTCGCCGCCACGGTTGGCTGACGCTCGGCGATTTTGCGCAAGGCCGCTACGACAGCCATTGGCTGGCGCTCGCGGTCGCGCTGACCGGCGTGCTCGCGACCATGCCCTACATCGCGCTGCAACTGGTCGGCATGCAGGTGGTGTTCGAACAAATGGGTTTTGGCGGCGCGCGCGGCGGCGCCGAGATCGCGCTCGTCGCCGCCTTCATCGTGCTCGCGGTATACACGTATACCAGCGGTTTGCGCGCACCGGCGATGATCGCGTTCGTCAAGGACACCATGATCTACGTGTTCGTGATCGCCGCCGTCGTCGTCATTCCGGCCAAACTCGGCGGCTACGGCGCGGTGTTCGCCGCCGCCGATACCGCGTTCAAGGCGAAAGGCAGCGGCGGCATCCTGCTGCACGCGGGCCAGGCGATGCCGTTTGCCACGCTCGCGCTCGGCTCGGCATTCGCGCTGTTCCTGTATCCGCACGCCGTCACCGGCTCGCTGGCGGCGTCGAGCGGCGATGCGATCCGCCGCAACGCGATCATCCTGCCTGCCTACAGCGTCGCGCTCGGCCTGATTGCGTTGCTCGGCTACATGGCGATCGCCGCCAACGTGACGGCGAAAGGTACTGCGATCGTGCCGGCGCTGATCGCGCAAAGTTTTCCGGAATGGTTCGCGGGATTCTGCTACGCCGCGATCGCGCTCGGTGCGCTGGTTCCGGCGGCGATCATGTCGATCGGCGCGGCGAACCTGGTCACGCGCAACATCTGGCGTCCCTACGTCAACCGCGCGATGACGCCGAAGCAGGAATCCACCGTCGCGAAAATGACGTCGCTGGTGGTCAAGTTCGGCGCGCTCGCGTTCGTCGTTTTCCTGCCGCTGCAATATGCGATCGACCTGCAACTGCTCGGCGGCATCTGGATGCTGCAGGTGTTCCCGGCCATCGTG
>JAFEFD010000301.1 GCA_018240765.1 Pseudomonadota bacterium
TCAGCGGTCCCTGCGGGCGATCGAAATCGCCTTGCGCATACGCGCGCGCGGTCGCCGGGCGCGCGCGAATCGTCTCTTGCCAACGTCGCACTTGCACGAATTCGGCCATGTCCAGAGGTACCTTCGTGTAGGGATTGATCCACGGATAGCACGCCATGTCCGCGATCGTATAGTCGTTTCCACAAATATACTCGCGCCCGCGCAGGCGCTGGTCGAGCACGCCGAGCAGGCGCCGCGCCTCGCGCGTGTAACGCTCGATCGCGTAGGGAATCGGCTCCGGCGCGTACGTCGTGAAGTGACCGTATTGCCCGGTCATCGGCCCGAGTCCCGCCATTTGCCAGAACAGCCATTCCATACAGGTCATCGTGCCGCGTATATCCGACGGAATGAACATGCCGTGCTTGCGTGCGAGATAGAACAGGATCGCACCCGACTCGAAGATGCTGATCGCAGTGCCACCACCGGGCGGATCGTGGTCGACAATTGCTGGCATCTTTCCGTTCGGAGAAATCGCCAGGTATGCCGGCGCAAATTGCTCGCCCTTGCCGATGTCGATGCGCCGGATCGTGTACGCCACGCCGGCTTCCTCGAGGAACAGCGTGACCTTGTGCCCGTTCGGCGTGGGCCAGTAGTAGAAGTCGATCATGCGTTTCCTTGCTCGGCGTTCATTCCCGATTCTAGCGCCGAGCGGGCGCGGCGGTCAGGCGCGGCGTGTGACGCGAATGGTATTTGCGTCGTCGGCGTGTTCGAGCAGAAGGCGGTGTACACGCTCCTGCCAGGCATCGGCGAAAGCCTTGCGCTCGGCGGCTGTCGCATCCGGCGTCAGCGCGCGTTGCATCAACGCGCGCATCTGCGGTGCGGGCTGGACTGCGGAAAGATCCATGGCCACATCGACAAGGGTGCCGGTATCGAGGCGGCGGAAACTGGCGATCGCGCCGGTGTCACCACTGCCGTAGGCGAGCAGGCCGTTGCGCACAAAACGTCCACCGATGCCATGGAAACCGTTGTTCGCGGCCGCGCCGGTGACAAGCGTGAACACCTGCGCGACGACGCCGGTGGTGCCTTCTTCTTCCGGCGCGCTCATCGTCACCGCGATCGCGCCGCGCTCGCCGACTGCGTCGGGATACAACGCACGCACGGCGGCGCGCGCCATCAACCATGCGCCGGCCACGGTCGGGCAGGAGTGTCCGGCCAGGCGCACCGCATCCGAGTAGCTGTACTCGATCAGGCCGCGGTCTGCTGCGCCGAGCGTTTCGGCCAGCGCATCACGCATGACGATGCGCGGTGCGGACTCGAAGAATGCGAGCATGCGTTCACTCTGTTTGCTGGAAACGCGTGCCATGCTACGCCGCGATGATCGCCTTGCCCTGATCCATGTCAAGGCGGCGCGTCGTACACTGCAGCGTGGCACCGAGGAGGCTCAACATGAATCGAGATCGCTTCGCTGCGCGCCGTGCGGCTTTCCGCAAGCTGCATGAATCCGGCTGTTTCCTGATTCCGAATCCCTGGGACGCCGGTTCCGCACACGCGTTGGCTATGCTGGGTTTCAAGGCGTTGGCGACGACGAGTTCGGGTTACGCGTGGTCGAAGGCGAAACATGATCATGCCCCGGACGTCGACGAAGTACTCGCCCATTGCCGCGAGATCGTCGAGGCGACCGATCTGCCGGTCAACGCCGATTTCGAAGATGGCCACGCGCGCGATATCGATGGCCTCACGAAGAACGTCCGCCGCTGCATCGACACTGGCGTCGCGGGCTTGTCGATCGAGGATGCAACGGGTGATCCGGTGCAACCGCTTTATGCATTCGACGAAGCCACCGCCCGCATCCGTGCCGCGCGCGCGGCGATCGACGCAAGTGGTCAGGACGTGTTGCTGGTTGCGCGCGCCGAGTGTTTCCTCGTCGGCCACCCGGATGCATTGAACGAATCCGTGCGCCGCCTTCGCGCCTATGCCGATGCCGGTGCGGATTGCCTTTACGCGCCGGGCGCGCGCGAGACCGGGCAGATCGCCGTCATCGTCGACGCCGTATCGCCAAGGCCGGTCAATGTGCTGGTCGGGCGATCCGCGCCGTACACGCTGGCCGATCTCGCCAGGCTTGGCGTGCGTCGCGTCAGCGTCGGCGGTGCGCTGGCCGGCGCCGCATGGGGCGGATTCCTGAACGCCGCGCGCGAACTCGCTGCTGGCAGCTTCGACGGTTTCGCCGGCAATGCGACGCATGAAGAAATCGATGCGCTGATGCGTCGGCGCAATGACGCATAAGCGAACCAGCCATGCTTATTTGCCAATGCAGAACGTCGAAAAGATCTTGCCGAGCA
Organism: Pseudomonadota bacterium; assembly: GCA_018240765.1. GTDB lineage: Bacteria > Pseudomonadota > Gammaproteobacteria > Xanthomonadales > Rhodanobacteraceae > Rudaea. The sequence continues at coordinate 2,319 of JAFEFD010000301.1, forward strand.
GATCATCGCTGTTGAATTCACCCGTGACTTCGCCGAGCGCCTGCTGGGCCTGACGCAATTCTTCGGCCGTCAGTTCACCGGTGCGATCTTGCAAGTGCTTTTCCGCAGTGCGCAAATGCTCGGCAACCTGTTCCAGCGCCCGCACGTGTCGGACGCGCGCGCTAAACGCTCCTTGCGTCGCATCACCGTGCCCGGCGAGATGCTTGAGTTCTTCACGCAGCAAATCAAGGCCCGCGCCGGTTCGCGCCGAAAGCCAGATATGGATTTGCCCCTGTTGATCCGGTTCACGGCGCGGACTTTCGCCGGATAGATCGATCTTGTTGTGCGCGACGATGCGTGCCGCACCGGGCGAACAAGCGTCAAGCAACACCTGATCGGATTCGGCATGCGCTGATTCA
>JAFEFD010000302.1 GCA_018240765.1 Pseudomonadota bacterium
CCGCAGACCGGCTGGCTGCCGCTGGCATTCGGTCTGGACTGGTCGCGGCCGCCGCGGCAGATGAACGGCACGTCGTACTTCTATTTCAACTCCGACCAGTGGCGCTACGAAAAAGTCGGGGTCAAGGAAATCCTGTCGCCGCTGGCCGATCCGGCGAAGTACAGCGGCAGCCTGGTCGATTTCAACCTGCGCGCGGTGCGCATGGGCTGGTTGCCGTGCGCGCCGCAGCTCGACCGCAATCCGTTCGAGGTGGTGCGCGCGGCCGAGAAGGCCGGCGTGGCGCCGGCCGATTACGTCGTGGCGCAGATGAAACAGGGCACGCTCGACTTCGCGTATTCCGATCCGGATGCGCCGCAGAACTTCCCACGCAACATGTTCATCTGGCGCTCGAACCTGCTCGGTTCCTCCGGCAAGGGCCACGAGTACATGCTGCGCCACATGCTCGGCACGCGCCACGGCCTGCAGGGCAAGGACCTGGGCGAGCGCGGCGCGGCGAAACCCGAAGAAGTCAAATGGCGCGATGAAGCGCCGGAAGGCAAGCTCGACCTGCTGGTCACGCTGGATTTCCGCATGTGTACCACGGCGTTGTATTCGGACGTGGTGCTGCCAACCGCGACCTGGTACGAGAAGAACGACCTCAACACCTCGGACATGCATCCGTTCATCCATCCGCTGTCCAAGGCGGTGGATCCGGCCTGGGAAGCACGCAGCGACTGGGAAATCTTCAAAGGCATCGCGCGCACGGTCAGCGCGATGGCGCCGGGCGTGCTCGGCGTGGAAAAAGACCTGGTGCTGGTGCCGACCCTGCACGACACGCCGAGCGAACTGGCGATGCCGGACGTGCGCGACTGGAAAAAAGGCGAGTGCGATCCGATCCCGGGCAAGACCATGCCGGCGATCGCCGTGGTCGAACGCGATTATCCGAACCTGTACAAGAAGTTCACCTCGCTCGGGCCGCTGCTCGACAAGCTCGGCAACGGCGGCAAGGGCATGCAGTGGGATACGAAGGACGAAGTCGAATTCCTCGGCAAGCTCAATCACACCGTGCGCGAGGAAGGCGTGAGCCAGGGCCGCCCGCAGATCGAATCGGCGATCGACGCCTGCGAGGTCGTGCTGCATCTCGCGCCCGAGACCAACGGCCACGTCGCGGTCAAGGCGTGGGCGTCGCTCGGCGAATTCACCGGCCGCGAGCACACGCATCTGGCGGTCGGCAAGGAACACGAGGCGATCCGCTTCCGCGACATCCAGGCGCAACCGCGCAAGATCATCTCCTCACCGATCTGGTCCGGCCTGGAGGACGAACACGTCAGTTACAACGCCGGCTACACCAACGTGCATGAACTCATTCCGTGGCGCACGCTCACAGGGCGTCAGCAGTTCTACATGGATCACGAGTGGATGCGCGCGTTCGGCGAAGGCTTCATGCAGTACCGGCCGCCAGTCGACACCAAGACCATCGTGCCGATCAAGGACACGCGCCCGAACGGGCACAAGGAGATCGTGCTGAACTGGATCACCCCGCACCAGAAATGGGGCATCCACAGCACCTACTCCGACAACCTGATCATGCAGACGCTGTCGCGCGGCGGGCCGATCGTGTGGATCAGCGAAACCGACGCGCGCGAGGCCGGCATCGCCGACAACGACTGGATCGAACTGTTCAACGTCAACGGTGCGATCGCCGCGCGCGCAGTGGTCAGCCAGCGCGTGATGCAGGGCATGGCGATGATGTACCACGCCCAGGAACGCATCATCAACACGCCCGGATCGGAAATCACCGGCACCCGCGGCGGCATCCACAACTCGGTCACGCGCGTGGTGGTCAAGCCCACGCACATGATCGGTAGTTACGCGCAGTTCGCCTACGGCTTCAACTACTACGGCACCTGCGGCACCAACCGCGACGAGTTCGTGATCGTGCGCAAGATGGACAAGGTCGACTGGCTCGACGGCGAACCGGTGCCGGCCGCGGCAAAGGAGGTGGCGTGATGAAAGTGCGTGCGCAAATCGCGATGGTGCTGAACCTGGACAAGTGCATCGGCTGCCACACCTGCTCGATCACCTGCAAGAACGTGTGGACCAGCCGCGAAGGCGTCGAATACGCCTGGTTCAACAACGTCGAAACCAAGCCCGGCGTCGGTTATCCGAAGGAATGGGAAAACCAGGAAAAGTGGAACGGCGGCTGGGTACGCAGCAAATCCGGCAAGTTGCTGCCAAAGGCGGGCGGACGCTGGCGCATGCTGGCAAAGATTTTCGCCAATCCCGACCTGCCGCAGATCGACGATTACTACGAGCCGTTCGATTTCGACTACCAGCACCTGCACGAAGCGCCCGACGGCAAGCACCAGCCGACCGCACGACCGCGTTCGCTGATCTCCGGCGAGCGCATGCAGAAGATCCACTGGGGGCCGAACTGGGAGGAAATCCTCGGCACCGAGTTCGCCAAGCGCAGCAAGGACAAGAATTTCGACGGCGTGCAGAAGGAAATCTACGGCGCGTTCGAAAAGACGTTCATGATGTACCTGCCGCGCCTGTGCGAGCACTGCCTGAACCCGGCGTGCGTGTCGGCGTGCCCGTCCGGCGCGATCTACAAGCGCGAGGAAGACGGCATCGTCCTGATCGACCAGGACAAGTGCCGCGGCTGGCGCATGTGCGTGTCGGCCTGCCCGTACAAGAAGATCTATTACAACTGGAAATCGGGCAAATCCGAGAAGTGCATCTTCTGCTATCCGCGCATCGAGATGGGCGAGCCGACGGTGTGCTCGGAAACCTGCGTCGGCCGCATCCGCTACCTCGGCGTCATGCTCTACGACGCCGACCGCATCCAGGAAGCGGCCTCGGTGCCGTCGGAAAAGGACTTGTACCAGGCGCATCTGGACATCTTCCTCGATCCATTCGACCCGAAGGTCATCGAAGCCGCACGCAAGGAAGGCATCCCCGACAACTGGCTGGAAGCGGCCAAGGCTTCGCCGGTCTACAAACTCGCGATCGACTGGAAGCTCGCCCTGCCCCTGCATCCGGAATACCGCACGTTGCCGATGGTCTGGTACGTGCCGCCACTGTCGCCGATCCAGTCCGCCGCCGAACGCGGCCATGTCGGCAAGAACGGCGAATTGCCGGACGTGGGCTCGCTGCGCATCCCGGTGCGCTATCTCGCCAACCTGCTCACCGCCGGCGACGAACGTCCGGTCGTGCGTGCGCTCGAACGCCTGCTCGCGATGCGTGCGTGGCGGCGCGCCATGAACGTCGATGGCGTGGAAGACCTGGGCGTGCTTCAGCCGGCCGGCC
>JAFEFD010000303.1 GCA_018240765.1 Pseudomonadota bacterium
ATGGAAATGTCGGCCGCCTGCAGTCCCGCGCCGCGAAACTCGCCCTGCGGCATAATAGCGACCCGTCCCATCGTTGTTTGCCCGTGTCCGATCTTCAACAAGCATTGAAACTCCATCGCGCCGGCGACCTCGATGGCGCCGAGGCGGCGTACCGCGCGCTGCTGGCCGGCAATCCGGACGATGCGGACGCGCTGCACCTGCTCGGCGTGGTGCTGCACAAGCGCGGCGACGCCGCGCAGGCCGAGGAATCGATCCGCGATGCGCTGATGCGCGATCCCGAGTGCGCTCAGTTCCACCTGTCGCTTGGTGGCGTCCTGATGCAACGCGGTCGCGACGAGGAAGCGCACGCGGAGTTCGAACGCGCACTCGAGCTCGACCCGAATGCGCCGGAAGCGCATGCGCTGCTCGGCTTCGTGCATGCGCGCTCGGGTGATCTGTCCGCCGCCGAGGAACGCTTCAGGATCGGCCGCCGTGCCGAGGCGGACGATCCGCTGCTGCTGCTCGGATTGGGCAATCTGTACCTGGCGCGCGACCAGCCCGACAACGCGCTCAAGTTCCTGGCGCGCGCAGCGGAACAAAAGTCCGACGATGCATCGATCCAGTTCAGCCTTGGTCGAGCGTTTTTCGAGCAAGGCAATTTCGCGTTCGCGGACAAGGCGTTCGAAAATGCCCTGCGCCTGGATCCGGCCATGTCGCGTGCGCGCCTGTTTCGCGGTCGCGTCTGCGTGCGCGAGAAACGTCTGGCCGATGCGCAGGCGATTTACGAGGATTTGCTTGCGCGCAAGCAGCAGGAATTCGGCGCGCTGGCGGGGCTCGGCGACGTGGCGCGTCATCGCGGCCATGTGCTGCGTGCGTTGAAGTTTTATCGTCGTGCCCTGGCCATCGAGCCGAACAATCCCGGTGCCGCGAATGCCTGCGCCTGGTGCCTGGAACAGCTCGGCGACCTGTCCGGTGCGGCTGAATTTCTTTCCGGCGCGCTGCAACGCGCGCCGGATGCCGATTGGGTGCGCACGCCGCTTGCCGGCCTGCTCGAACGCCTTGGCCGCGGCGAAGAAGCGGCGCGCGTGCGGGCCGGCTGATGCGCGCCGGCTTGCTCGCGGCTTGCCTGGCACTGGCGCCTGCGTTGGCCACTGCCGCGGAGGCGTTGCCGCTGGACGAGTTGCAACTGCCGCCCGGATTCCTCATCGCTGAATTTGCACGCGTTCCGAATGCGCGCGAGATGACGCTTGGCGCGCACGGCACGCTGTTCGTCGGTTCGATGGGCGCGGGCAAGGTTTACGCGATTACGCCGTCAAGCGACGGCTCGCATGCGGAAAAGCTGCGCACGATTGCCGAAGGTTTGCGCATGCCGGTCGGCGTCGCGTTCAAGGATGGCGCGCTGTATGTATCGGCGGTGGACCGCATCCTGCGCTTCGACGCGGTCGAGACGCGTCTGGACGATCCGCCGAAGCCAGTGATCGTCACCGACAAGCTGCCGTCCGATGCTGCGCACGGCTGGCGCTTCATCGCGTTCGGTCCGGACGGCAAGCTCTACGTGCCGATCGGCGCGCCGTGCAATGTCTGCGACAAGCCCGGCTACGCCAGGCTCACGCGCATGAACTCCGATGGCAGCGACGTCGAGGATGTCGCATTCGGCATTCGCAACACCGTTGGCTTCGACTGGCAGCCGGGTTCCAAGTCGTTGTGGTTCACCGACAACGGTCGCGACTGGCTCGGCGACGATGTGCCGTCCGACGAATTGAACCGCATCTCGCGCAGCGGCGAACATTTCGGATTTCCCTATTGCCATCAGGGCGACATTGCCGATCCCGAATTCGGCAAGGGCCATCCGTGCGGCGACTACACGCCGCCCGTGCTCAAGCTCGGCGCGCACGTGGCGTCGCTGGGCATGCGCTTTTATACCGGAACGCAGTTTCCCGCCGCGTACAGAAATTCCATTTTCATCGCCGAACACGGCTCGTGGAACCGCTCGCGCAAGGTCGGTTACCGAATCGTCAACGTGCGCGTGGATGGCGCCCGGGTAGTCGCTAGCGACGTCTTCGTCAGCGGCTGGCTGCGTCCCGATCAACGCGTGTGGGGCAGGCCTGCCGACGTGCTGGCCATGCCCGACGGCGCCTTGCTCGTGTCCGACGATCTCGCCGGCGCCATTTACCGGATTACCTGGTCGAAGCCATGAATGCGAATGCTGATGTCGTTGCTGCCGCGCTCGAGCGCGCGCGCCAGCTCTCCGCCGAAGGTCGCGGTGAAGAAGCATTGCCCGAATACAACCGCGTCCTTGCGGCGCAACCCGAACATGCCGAGGCGTTGCTGTTCCTCGGTTCGCGCGACATGGCGCTGGGCCGGCCGCAAACCGCGATCGGCTATCTCCAGCGCGCGGCGCAGTCCAGCCCGGACGAGGCGCAAGTCCACCTGACGCTTGGCAGTGCGTATCTGGCTGCACGCCGCCTCGACGAAGCCCGCACGGCGCTCGCACGTTGCCTGGAACTGGCGCCCAAGGCCTATGTCGCGCGCTTGCAGTACGCGATCGCGCTGGAACAGTCCGGCGATGCAAAAACAGCGCTGCCAAATTTCTTCGGCGCGATCATGCAGGCGCAGGAGCAGGGGCGCTGGATGAGCGATGCCAGCACCGCGCCGATGTTGCGCGCGCAGGTCAAGCACGCGATGCGCGTGACCTACGAAGGACGCAAGCGCCTGTTCGAAGCGCTGCTCGCGCCGTATGTCGCTCGCCACGGCGAAGCGGAGATGGCGCGCGTGACCAAGTGCCTGAAAATCTACCTTGGCGAGATTCCGCCAAATTATCCGGATCCGCGCCAGATTCCGAAGTTCCTGTATTTCCCGGACCTCCCCGCTGCCACGTATTTCGATCGCAAGCTTTTTCCCTGGTACGAAATCCTGGAAAACCAGTGGATGGATGTGCGCGACGAGATGAAGTCCGTCCTGCATGAGCCGGATGCATTGGCGCCGTTTCTCGGCGATCATCCGCCCGAGGCGATGAAAAGTTATCTCGGCGGTATCGAAAATCCGGTCTGGGATGCGTATTTCTTCTATCGCCACGGCGATCGCTTTGACGCGCACCATGCACGCTGCCCGCGCACCAGCGCCGCGCTGGAATCATTGCCGACCCTGGTGCGCATCCGCGACCATGCGCCGGAAGTGTGCTATTCGGTGCTTACGCCCGGCACGCATATCCTCAAGCACCGCGGCGTCACCAACACGCGCCTGGTCACGCACCTGCCGCTGGTCATTCCGCAACACTGTGCGATCAACGTCGGTGGCGAAGAAAAGGTCTGGCGCGAAGGCGAGGTTTTCAGCTTCGACGACACCTACGAACACGAGGCCTGGAACCGCAGCGACAAAACGCGCGTTGTCATGCTGATGGATGTGTGGAATCCGTACATGACTGCTGCCGAGTGCGAAGCGGTCACGGGTCTGATCGAAGGCATCGGTGATTTCAATGAGGTTGCCGGCATCGATCGGGATTGATGCATCATATTAGTGCTATTTGGATTGACGGCTTGTTCATATTGGTGCAAAGAAATTCAAAAAGCCCGTTAGTTTAGATACAACATATTGATTTGATTGAATGATCATCGTTGGCATCGGCCTTGCTACATTGCCGCGTCCCCCAATCCGGAGCCCGCGATGTCCGCCGAAAAAGTCTTCGATCTGATCAAGAAGCACAACGTCGAATTCGTCGACCTGCGTTTTGCCGACATGCTTGGCAAGCAGCACCACGTCACCTTTCCCGTCCATGCCATCGACGCCGGCACGTTCGAAGACGGCAAGATGTTCGACGGCTCCTCGATCACCGGCTGGAAGGGCATCAACGATTCGGACATGGTGCTGATGCCCGATCCTGCCAGCGCCGTGATCGATCCGTTCACCGCGCATCCGACCCTTAACCTCGTCTGCGACGTGCTCGAGCCGTCGACCATGCAGGCCTATTCGCGCTGCCCGCGCTCGATCGCCAGGCGCGCGGAAGCGTTTTTGAAATCCACCGGTGTCGCGGATACGGCGTTCTTCGGCCCGGAGCCGGAATTCTTCATCTTCGATTCGGTGCGCTGGCACAACGACATGCACGGCGCCGGCTTCAGCATCGATTCCGAGGAAGGCGCGTGGAGTTCCAATCGCGAAATCGAAGGTGGCAACAGTGGACATCGCCCGGGCGTGAAGGGCGGCTATTTCCCGGTGCCGCCGGTGGATTCGTTGAACGACCTGCGCAGCGAGATGTGCAAGACGCTCGAAGCGGTCGGCCTGACCGTCGAGGTGCATCACCATGAGGTCGCCACCGCCGGCCAGTGCGAAATCGGCACGAAGTTCAGCACATTGGTGCACAAGGGCGACGAGCTGCTCACGCTCAAATACGTGCTCAAGAACGTCGCGCATGCACACGGCAAGACCGTCACCTTCATGCCGAAACCCATCGTTGGCGACAACGGTTCCGGCATGCACGTGCACCAGTCGCTGGCCAAGGGCGGCACCAACCTGTTCGCCGGCGACCTCTACGGTGGCCTGTCGCAGACGGCGCTGTACTACATCGGCGGCATCTTCAAGCACGCGCGTGCGATCAACGCGTTCACCAATTCCACCACGAACAGCTACAAGCGCCTGGTACCGGGTTTCGAGGCGCCGGTGATGCTGGCGTACTCCGCGCGCAACCGTTCCGCGAGCTGCCGTATCCCGTTCGTGCACTCGCCCAAGGCGCGCCGCATCGAAGTGCGTTTCCCGGATCCGATGAATTCCGGATACCTCGCCTTCACCGCGCTGATGATGGCGGGGCTCGACGGCATTCTCAACAAGATCGATCCCGGTGCGCCGGCGGACAAGGATTTGTACGACCTGCCGCCGGAAGAGGAAAAGAACATCCCGCAGGTGTGTTCAAGCCTGGATCAGGCGCTGGAGGCGCTGGACAAGGATCGTGCGTTCCTCAAGGCCGGCGGCGTGTTCAGCGACGATTTCATCGACGCCTACATCGAGACCAAGATGGTCGAGGTTACGCGCTATCGGGCAGCGGCGCATCCGGTAGAGTTCCAGATGTATTACAGCATCTGATCGCGATTGAATGGGCGGATACGCTGGCGCCATGGTGCACTGCGTTCGCTGTCGCATTCCAGTTGTGTGTCCGGGATCGTGCTGAACGGAATGCGCATCGGTGCGGCATCGAGCGCGGCTTGCATGCTGCCGAAGTACAAGGTGTTGCCGCCATAGCGGCGGTTGATGCGGTCGAGCACGCCGTTCAGGGCGCGGGTTTTCGCTTCGTCCACGAACAGGCCGGCCGTGCTTTCGTCGCGCCGCTGCAGGCGGTGCAAGGTCACGCTCACCGCCAGCGGTCTGGCGTCACGCAATGGCAGGCGCAACGTGTGTCGATCACGTTGTTCGAGCGCATGTGCGAGCTGGCGCAGGAATTCGCGGCTGTCGTCGGTGGCGTCGAAACGGATTTCGCCGTGCCAGGCGCCGGCGCCCAGATGGCGCACGCGTACCGACAGCGCCTGCGCCACATAGCCTTCGTGGCGCAGCCGCATTGCCGCCTTGACCAGCAACTTCTTCAGCACCGCGCGTGCACCGGCAGGCGTTCGCCACGGCGGCCCGAGCACGTGTGAATGACCGAGGCTGGCGCGCGCAGATTCGCGGTGCGCTTGCCACTGTCCGCGCAGCGCATCGAAGAAGCGCTCGCCTTCGATGCCGCCCCACACATCGCGCAGCACGGGCGCGTCCAGCGCGCACAACTGTTCGACGCTGCAAATGCCCTGTGCATGCAGGCGCTGTTCCATCGCCGGGCCGATGCCGCACAGGTCAGACAATTCCAGCTGGTACAGCGCGTGTGGCAGATCGCTCTCCTCCAGCACGACGAGGCCATCGGGTTTTTGCATGTCAGTGGCGGTCTTGGACAGGAAATGATTTGGCGCGATGCCAACCGAGCAACGCAGCCAATCGCCGACGCCACGCACGGCCGACTTGATGTTACGTGCGATGGCGACGGCATTCGTGCGCACGCGCTCGCGTCCGATCAACTCGCAGCCGACCTCGTCGATCGAACCGACGAAGTCAATCGGAATGCAGGTTTCGATCGCCTCCTTCAGGCGATGGTGGTATTCCACATACAGCGGCGGCTGCGCCAGTACGAGCGCGATCTGCGGACACAGTTTGCGCGCCTCGCGCACCATCGTGCCGGTGCACACGCCGAAGGTTTTCGCCTCGACGCTGGCGGCGATACAGCAGGTGGTTTCGGCCATGACCGGTACCACGCCGACCGGCCGGCCGCGCAGCGTCGGATCGGCTTGTTGCTCGACCGAGGCAAAATAGGAATTGAAATCGACGAACAGGCTACGCAGGCTCATGGCACGGTTCCGGCGAACGGTGCCGGGATTCGAGCCTACTCCGATCTCAACGCGGGAGACTCAAAAATAATTTGCAGACCCGGCGTGCCCGCAGTCAAATTCGCACTAAAATGGTGCAATGCTTGCGCGCGTCGAAAACATGAGCATTTCCGCGGACGTCGTGGCCTTGCTCGACCAGCTCACGACAGGCATCGCGGTGCTCGATGACGCGTTGCGTTTCGGCCACGCCAACGCTGCTTTTGTCGAGCTGACCGGTCTGGCACGTTGGCGTGGTTGTCCACTGGCAGTGCTGGGCGAATCCAGCGCTGCGCTGGCGGCGCTGATCGAACGTGCGCTCTCGGCAGACTCGGCAGCGACCTTGCGTGGCCTGGAATTTTCCGTACGATCCGTACGCGTTCGCATCGATGCCACCGCCACTCGATGCGACGCTGGCGTGTTGCTGGAAATGCATCCGCACAGTCCGCTCGATGCGACATCGGCGCCGGTGTCGCAGTCCATGCGCGGACTCGCGCACGAGGTGAAGAATCCGCTCGCCGGACTGCGCGGCGCCGCGCAACTGTTGCGCCGCCGCGTGGATGATGCCGACCAGCAGCGTCTCGCTGAACTCATCATCGCCGAGGCGGATCGCCTCGGCGCGCTGACCGATCGCCTGCTGCATCCCGCCGGCAAGCCACATTTGTCCGTGGTCAACCTGCACGAAGTGGCGGAACGCGCGCGCGCGCTGATCGTCAACGAAGCCGCGCCGGAAATTCGCCTCGAACGCGATTATGATCCCAGCCTGCCGGCATTCCGCGGCGACGCCGATCGCCTGTTGCAGCTTCTGCTCAATCTTTTGCGCAATGCGCTGCAGGCCGGGGCTACCGAAATTCGTTTGCGCACGCGCGCCGAACATGCCGCCGTACTCGGCGGCCAATCCGTGCGCCTGGCACTGCGTCTGGACGTGATCGACAACGGGCAAGGCGTGCCGGAGTCCTTGCGCGAATCGCTGTTCGCGCCTTTGGTGTCTGGCCGCGCCGGCGGCACCGGGCTCGGTCTCGCGCTCGCGCGCGAAGTTGCCATTGAGCATGGTGGGCAACTGGATTTCCGCAGCCGTCCGGGCCACACCGTGTTCAGTGTCTTGCTGCCGCTGGAGTTTGCGCATGGCTGAAATCTGGATCGCCGACGATGATGCGTCGATCCGTTTCGTGCTCGGCGAAGCCCTGCGCGAGGACGGCACGACGGTGCGCGACTTCGCCAGCGCCGAGGATTTGCTCGCGGCGCTAGACCACAATGTCCCTGCTGTGATCGTGAGTGACATACGCATGCCCGGCGCAAGCGGTCTGAAACTGCTCGACGCGATCACCTCGCGCGGATTGCATCTGCCGGTGATCGTGATGAGCGCGTTCACCGATGTGGCCTCCACCGCCACCGCTTACCGCAACGGCGCATTCGATTACCTGCCCAAGCCTTTTGATCTGGACCAGGTCCGCGCAGCGGTCGAACGCGCAATGGCGCAATCGCGCCCACCGCCGGCGCCGTTGCCTGCGACGGAACCCGAAGCAGAATTGATCGGCAGCGCGCCAGCAATGCGCGAGTTGTTCCGCAGCATCGGCCGCGTCGCGGCGACGGACTTGAACGTACTCGTCACCGGCGAAACCGGCACCGGCAAGGA
>JAFEFD010000304.1 GCA_018240765.1 Pseudomonadota bacterium
AAAATGCAGTTGTCCGGTGGGGGAGGGCGCGAAGCGGCCGCGGTAAGTCATACTCGATACTGCTTGAATTTCATGCAGTTTACCCAAAGTTATTCCCCGTTCCGCCAACCTTGAGGAATCCCATGTTGCGTATCCTGCTGTTTCTCGGCACCAACCTTGCGATCATGCTGGTGCTCGGCATCGTGTGCTCGATCTTCGGCATCGACCGCTGGGCTTACGGTCAGTCCGGCATCAACCTGCAAGGCTTGCTCGTCATGTGCGCGGTGTTCGGCATGGGCGGCGCGTTCATCTCGCTGGCGATGTCCAAGACCATCGCCAAGTGGACGACGCACGCGCAGGTCATTGTCGATCCAAAAGGCGCCAACGAAATATGGCTGCTGAATACGGTCAGGCAGCACGCCGACAATGCCGGCATCGGCATGCCGGAAGTGGCGTTGTACGAATCGCCGGACATGAACGCGTTCGCCACCGGCATGAGCCGCAATCATGCATTGGTGGCGGTAAGTACTGGACTCTTGCAATCCATGAATCGCGAGCAGATTTCCGCCGTGCTCGGCCACGAAATCACGCACGTTGCCAACGGCGACATGGTCACGCTGACCCTGATCCAGGGCGTGCTGAACACATTTGTCATGTTCCTTGCGCGCATCCTCGGCACCCTGATCGAAAGCGCGCTCGGTGGCGGCCGCGACAACAACCGCGGTGGCGGCTGGGCGTATTTCCTGATTGTGATGATCCTGCAGACCGTGCTCGGATTCCTGGCCACCATTGTCGTGATGTGGTTCTCGCGCTGGCGCGAATTCCGCGCTGATGCGGGCGGGGCAAGGCTCGGCAGCCGCGCCGGCATGATCTCCGCGCTGCAGACGCTGTCGGGCAGCCACGAATCCGGTTTGCCCAAGGCCGTGGCGGCTTTCGGCATCTCCGGCGACAGCAGCGTGGCGCGGTTGTTCATGAGCCACCCGCCGATCGAAGAGCGCATCGCCGCGTTGCGCAACGCGGCGGCGTGAGCAACAAAAAAGCCGCGATCGCTCGCGGCTTGTGGACTATCCGTTCGTCCTGAGCGTAGACGTCATCCTCAACCGAGGATGACGTCGAAGTCCAGGGACAGTGCGCTTCGACTTCGCTTGCTGCGCAAGCTACGCTCAGCGCGAACGTGGGTGGTTACACCTGCATCGCCTTCTTCACTTCGGCTACGTAGTCTTCCTGCACTTTTTCGATGCCCTCGCCGACGACCAGACGCTGGAAGCCGATGACGTCGACGCCGGCGGCCTTCGCTGCGGCTTCGACGGTCTGCTCGGTGTTGAGCACGTAGGGCTGGCCGTACAGCGTGTTCTCGTTGACGATCTTGGCGATCTTGCCGCCAATGATCTTCTCGAGGATGTTCGCCGGCTTGGCCTTGTCCTTCTCGCTCATCTTGGCCAGCTCGATTTCCTTTTCCTTCTCGATGAAGGCGGCAGGAACGTCGGCGGCCTTGTTGTACGGCGGATTCATCGCCGCCACGTGCATGGCCACGCCACGCGCGAACTCGGCGGTGCCGCCTTTGGTTTCCACGAGTACGCCGATGCGCCCGCCGTGCAGGTAGGCGGCAACGTTGTTCGAGCTGTCGATGCGCACCATGCGACGCACCTGCACGTTCTCGCCGACCTTGGCGACGAGCAATGCGCGCGTCTCCTCGATGGTCTGGCCGTGCGTGGTCTTGGCCGACTTCAGCGCATCGACGTCGGTGGCGCCGCTGGCGAGAGCGGTCCTGGCAACGTCATCAGCGAACTTGATGAAGTTCTCGTCCTTGGCGACAAAGTCGGTTTCGGAGTTGATCTCGACCAGCACGGCCTTGCCGCCGTCCTGCGCGACCGCAATGCGCCCTTCCGCGGCGACGCGGCTGGCCTTCTTGTCGGCCTTGGCCAGACCCTGCTTGCGCAGCCATTCGATGGCGGCATCAATGTTGCCGGCGTTTTCGGTAAGCGCCTTCTTGCATTCCATCATGCCGGCGCCGGAGCGCTCGCGCAGCTCCTTGACCATGCTTGCGGTGATTTCCATGG
>JAFEFD010000305.1 GCA_018240765.1 Pseudomonadota bacterium
CCCGCAAAAGACCCGGAGGTACAAAAGACGCTCGAAGCGATGCGTCACGCCTCAACCTGGTTCCATCCCGATCTGTACGGGATGACGCAGGGCATGCTCTATTATTCTGCGGGCAAATACGATGCCGCCTTCAAGCAATTCGAGTCCGGCGCGCTGTATGCAGACAAGCTTTCGCAGTTATGTCTTGGGCTAATGTACTTGAACGGCGATGGTGTAAAGAAGGATCCCGCCACCGGATTTGCGTGGCTGGAACTGGCCGCCGAACGCGGTTACCCGCAGTTTGTGGCCACGCGTGATGAAGTGGGCAAAACGCTTAACATCCTTCAACTCGAGCGTGCAAAAAAAATACACGAGAACCTCGCGAAGCGCTACGCCGATACCGTGGCCAAGCCGCGCATGGCCGTGCAGCTGCGCCAAGGCATGATGAACATCACCGGCTCGCATACCGGGTTCGTCAATTCCGGCTTGGTGCAAGTTTTGACGCATCGACCGCATTGCGAACAGGCGCTGATTATCGGCGGGCGCATGGTGCCGCAAATTGGCTGTGGCGCCATGAACGCATTTCTTGCGAAGGACAACTGGGATCCGAAGCAGTACTTTGCGGCTCGCGACCGCGAATGGATTCCATTGGTAAAAGTCGGTCCGCTTACGCATGGCGATGCGGCAAAAGCGGAGGCAGCCCAACCACAGGATTCATCGCCGAAGCATTGACCATCGCGGTGCATGTCGCAAATTGCAGGCAATCGGCGTTCATCGGGGTACGCCACCTCGATTGGAATTCGCCATGCGCAAGGGTTTGCAGAAAACCATCGCCGGCACCCGTGCGGCGCTGGCCGCGGCGGTCCTGCTGGGTTCACCTGCCGCCGGAGCATCGCCTGTCGCAGCGGGGGTGCTGGCGCGCTACATCGCCGTACAGGCGTTGGCGACCAGTCGACCAGTTACGAGCTGCGCCGACGACGGGTCCGCCGGTACCTTGCGTGCCGTGGTCGCACTGGCGGGAAGCGGCGATATCATCGACCTGAGCGGATTGCCGGGCATCGACCCCGCGTGCACCGACAGCACGATCACCCTCGCACAGGGCGAGATCGCGATCTCCCACAACATGACGTTGATCGGGCCATCCAGCGCCACGCTCACGATCACGGCCGGTGGCAAGAATCGAGTCCTCAACAGCACCAGCACGGACCTGCCGAACGCCTACCTGAAAATCACCTCGCTGACGATTTCCGGTGGCGGC
>JAFEFD010000306.1 GCA_018240765.1 Pseudomonadota bacterium
CTGCGCAGCCGCATCATCATCTCGTTCGTGCTGTTCGGCTTTGCGCTGACGGCGCTGTTCGCGTTGAGCGCGATCTACCTGCGCGGTTATCTCGAGGACAAATTGATCGGCGAGGCGCTGATCAAGAATGTCGACGACTACGCCGCGAAGTTCCACGAAGATCCGAGCAATGAATTCCTGACTTTCCAGAAAATCGCCGGGTACGTCTATTCCGAACGCAAATTCGCCAATGCTCCGCTGGCCTGGCGCGATTTGCCGGATGGCGTGCACGACCTGACCGAACCGGACGGGCATGGCGGCCGCCTCGTCTACAAGCTCGCCGTCCACAAGGAGCCGGGTTACTGGTTCTTCCTGAAATACGACACCACCCAGGAACGGCACAGCCAGCGTTTGCTGGAAGGCGCGCTGTTTCTTTCCGTGCTGGGATTCCTCGTGGTTTCGCTGGTACTTGGCTTCTGGCTTTCCGCGCGCGTGATGAGTCCGGTGACCGATCTCGCGCGGCGCGTGCAGGCGATGGGCCGCACCGGCAAGTCCGAAGCGTTGGCGCCGCACTTTGCGACCGACGAAGTCGGGGCGCTGGCCGCCGCGTTCGACGACTACGCGCGCAAGCTCACGGCATTGGTCGAGCGCGACCGCGAGTTCAACGCCGATGTCAGTCACGAATTGCGCACGCCGCTGGCAGTGATCGCCACCACGACGGAATTGTTGCTCAACGCCGAGAACCTTACTGACAAGGTGCGCGAGCGCCTCAAGCGCATCGAGCGCGCCTCGCGCCAGTCCGCGGAACTGACCAATGCGCTGCTGCTGCTTTCGCGCAGCGAACGCTCTGCGCCGGTCGATGGCGAAACCACCGATGTCGCGCAGGTCGTCGAGCAAGTCATCGACGTCTATCGCGCGCACCTGGGCAAGAAGCAGGTCGACGTCAGGATGGATCTGGAAAACACGGTCGAGGTCGTCGCACCGGCGTCGGTGGTCGCGGTCGCGCTCGGCAACCTGATCGGCAATGCGTTCAAGTACACGCAAGCCGGTGAAGTGGTGGTCACGGTCGGCGCGGGCAAGATCACGGTCGAGGACACCGGCCCCGGCATCAAGCCGGAGGATGCCGAGCGCCTGTTCGAGCGCGGTGTGCGCGGCGAAGGCGCCGGCGGCAAGGGCGCAGGCCTTGGGTTGGCGATCGTGCGCCGCCTGTGTGAACTCTACGACTGGCGCGTTTCGCTCGCGCCGCGTCCGCAAGGTGGAGCGGTCGCGACGCTGGATTTCCGGATTCGCGCCTAGACGTATTCCAGCCAGCCGCGCTTGTCCGGCGTGCTGCCATCGAACAAGCCGAAGAACAGTTTCTGCATCTTCGCGGTGACCGGCCCGGGTTTGCCGGCGCCCACAGGTTTCCCGTCAACCGAGCGGATTGGCGTGATCTCCGCGGCCGTGCCGCACATGAACAGTTCATCGCACAGGTACAGGTATTCGCGCGGGATGTCGCGCTCGACGACGTCGATGCCGGCGTCGCGCGCCAGCGTCATCAGCGTGTTGCGGGTGATGCCGTTGAGCAGCGCGGCGCTCACCGGCGTGGTGTGCAGCGCGCCGTCGAAGACCATGAACAGGTTCTCGCCCGCGCCCTCGCTCAACAATCCCGTGGATGCGAGCGCGATGCCTTCGCCGAAGCCCAGGCGCCGCGCCTCGCGCGCGATAAGCTGGCCGGAAAGATAATTGCCGCCGGCTTTCGCACCCGCGGGAATCGTGTTCGGCGCAAAGCGCTGCCAGCTCGACACACAGGCATCGATGCCGGCTTCGAGCACGCCGGGGCCAAGATATGGCCCCATGTCCCACGCTGCTACGGCAACATCGGTCGGGCATTCGGCGGATAGACCGAATCCGCCAAGTCCGCGAAACGCGACCGGGCGCAGATACGCTCTGGGCAGCTTGTTCGCGGTGATGACATCGCGGCTGGCGCGCGCGAGTTCGTCCTGCGCGAACGGCATCGGCATATCGTAGATTTTCGCCGAATGGAACAGGCGCTTGAGATGATCGGTCAGGCGGAAAATCGCCTGGCCCTTCGGCGTTGCGTAGCTGCGGATACCCTCGAACACGGACGAGCCGTAATGCACGGCGTGCGCCATCACGTGCGTCGTGGCCTCGGCCCAGGGTTTGATCTTGCCGTTGTGCCAGATGAATGGCGGGTATTCGCGGGCCATGATGATTCTCCATACGGCGAAAAAGTTGCCAATTATGGCATGCTCGCCTTTCGCATGATTCGAGGCATCTGC
>JAFEFD010000307.1 GCA_018240765.1 Pseudomonadota bacterium
GTCGGCGAAGCGTCGTGACGGGCTGGATGATCTCATCAACGGAATCGTCGCGGGGTTGCCAGCTGGCGCCGCGATCTACGCCGAGGACGAGCTTACCGATCGCAGCGAGCGCTTCCTCGCCGGCGAAATGGTGCGCGAGCAGGCGATGCTGCGCCTGTCGAATGAATTGCCCTACGCTACAACCGTCGAAGTGACCGAATTCAGCGAGGAAGCCGGGCGCGCTGTCGTGCACGCCACGATCTGGGTCGAGCGCGAAGGGCAGAAGGCCATCGTCATCGGCGCCGGCGGCGAACAGTTGAAGGCGATTGGCAGTGCTGCGCGTCGCGTCATGGAAAAAGCTTTCGGTCGCCGCGTGCATCTTCAATTGTGGGTGCGCGTGCGCGAAAACTGGTCGGATGACGAGGCGGCGCTGAAGCGTTTTGGCTATTCGGACTGATGCGCATCGAACAACAGCCCGCGTTTGTCCTGCACGCGCGTCCGTGGCGGGAAACCTCGCTGCTGCTCGACGTGCTCAGTCGCGATCATGGACGTGTCGGGCTTGTCGCGCGAAGTGTGCGCGGCGCGCGCTCACGCACGCCGCGGTCGCTGTTGCAGCCGTTTTCGCCGCTGCAACTGGGCTGGAGCGGCCATGGCGAACTGGCGACCATGAGTGCGGCAGAAGCGGCTGGCGCGGCATTGCCGGTGATCGGCGAGGCCCTGCTGTGCGCCTTGTACCTCAATGAACTCATCGTGCGACTGGTGCCGCGCAACGACCCGCATGCCGACGTGTTCGCGGCTTATCTCGAAACCTTGGCGCGGCTCTCACACGGCCACCCGCCGGCATGGACGCTGCGCCGCTTCGAGCGCGACCTGCTCGGTCAACTCGGCTACGGTCTACTGCTTGATGCGCAAGCCGATACCGGCGAGCCGATTGAAACCCTTGGCGAGTACGCGTATATCCTCGAACAGGGTCCGGTACGTTGGCGTGGCGCGGGCGACGGATTGAAATTGCGCGGGGCGGCCTTGCTCGCGCTGGCGCGTGACGAAGAACCGGATGTTTCGGATCTGCCGAGTTTGCGGCGCCTGTTGCGCGCGCTTATCGCGCAGCGTCTGGACGGCGCGACATTGAACGCATGGAATCTGCTGGGTTCCGTTCGCGCGTCGAACGGCTAGCTGTGCAGCGCCGCTTTAGTATCCCGGCAAACGACGGCGAAC
>JAFEFD010000308.1 GCA_018240765.1 Pseudomonadota bacterium
ATCTTCCGCACCTTCGACCGCGTCAGCTACGGCCTGATCATGGACGGCATCCGGCCAGTGCACCTGGATGACAAGCTCTACGATCCGGATCACACCTAGCACTCGCGTAGGATTTTTCCGATTCTTCCGAACGGCGCGGTTTATCGCGCCGTTCGCGTTTGTGCATCCGCTAGACTTCATGCGATGCCGCTGGAACTTCCCCTCGATGAAACCCGCGCCTGGCTGGCGCTGCTGCGCGCGCCGGGACTCGGCGCCGGCGGTGTGCGAGAACTCGTCGGCAGGCACGGCGGCGCGCCTGCCGCGCAGGCAGCCGCCGCGCGCGATGCGCGAGTCGGCGCAGAAGCTCGAGCGTGGCTGGGCGCACCGGACGCTGCCTCCATCGAGCGCGATATCGCCTGGCTCGAGGCCCCTGGCCATCACCTGATCGTTGCCACCAGCGAAGACTTCCCGAGCTTGCTGCGCGATGCGTCCAATCCACCGGCCGCGCTGTTCGTGGCGGGCGACACGGCCTGCCTGTGGTCGGCGCAAATCGCGATCGTCGGCTCGCGCAGCGCCAGCGCCGGCGGCATGGCCAACGCGCGCGCCTTTGCCAGGACGTTTGCGCAAGTGGGCAATACCGTCACCAGCGGACTTGCCGAAGGCATCGATGGCGCCGCCCACGAGGGCGCGCTGGAAGGCGGCGGCAAGACCATCGCGGTGCTCGGCACCGGACCGGATCTGGTGTATCCACGCAAGCACGGCGATCTTGCGCAACGTATCGCGAGCAGCGGCGCTCTGGTTTCCGAATTTCCACCCGGCACGCCCGGCAAACCCGAAAACTTCCCGCGCCGCAACCGTCTGATCGCGGGCTTGAGCCTGGGTACGCTGGTCGTGGAGGCCGGGCTGAATTCCGGATCCCTGATCACCGCGCGCATGGCCAACGAGGCCGGCCGCGAAGTCTTCGCCCTGCCCGGCTCGATCCACTCTCCACTCGCGCGCGGCTGCCACAAGTTGATCCGCGACGGCGCGAAGCTGGTGGAAACGGCCGAGGAAGTGATCGAGGAATTGCGCGGCGTCGGCGGACTGCTCGCCGAAGGCCTGCGCCGGCGCCTGGATGGGCCCGCCGCGCCGACTCCGGTATCCGATGCTCAGCAACGCGATCCGGAGTATCTGCGCCTGCTCGCCGCACTGGACGCCGAACCGGCCGCATTGGACGAACTCGTCGAGCGCACGGGACTGGCCGCCGCGGCCTTGTCCTCGATGCTGCTGGTACTCGAACTGGACGGCGCCGTGGTCGCTGAAAACGGGCGTTATGCAAGGCGCTGAAGACTACGCGTGCTTGACACGGCAGCGGAACATGTGGGCACACTGGAATAAGAAGGGCTCGGGTGAACCGGGCCCATTGCATCTTTGAGACTGCGCCCGCATGGCCAAAAATCTGCTCATCGTCGAGTCCCCGGCCAAGGCCAAGACGATCAACAAGTACCTCGGCAAGGATTTCCAGGTCCTCGCGTCCTACGGTCATGTCCGCGACCTAAAGCCGAAGGAAGGCGCGGTCGACACGGATCGTGATTTTGCCATGCACTACGAGCTGATCGACAAGAACGAAAAGCACGTCGA
>JAFEFD010000309.1 GCA_018240765.1 Pseudomonadota bacterium
CTCGCCTACGATGCGATCGCCGAGGGCGCGGCACAATTTCATGCCGATAGCGCGCTCGCGGCACTGGATGCCGCCTACGCCCGCGGCGAAACCGACGAATTCGTCAAGCCTACGGTCGTCGGAGCCACGGTGAAAATTGCGGATGGCGACGCCATCGTCTTCATGAATTTCCGCGCTGATCGCGCGCGCCAGCTCACCCAAACATTCATTGACCCGGAATTTTCCGGCTTCGCGCGCGCGCGCAAGATCCGTCTGTCCGCCTTCGTCACGCTGACGCATTACAGCGACGATCTGCGCGTGACCGCCGAGGCGTATCCGCCGCAATCGCTGGAAAATTCGCTCGGTGAATATTTGTCGTCGCTGGGCTTGAGGCAGTTGCGTATTGCCGAGACGGAAAAATACGCACACGTCACGTTCTTCTTTTCCGGCGGCCGCGAGGAACCGTATCCGGGTGAGGACCGCATCCTCGTGCCGAGTCCCAAGGTCGCCACTTACGACCTGCAACCGGAAATGAGTTGCCCGGAAGTCACCGACAGACTCGTCGCTGCAATCGCCGGCGGCAAGTACGATTTCATCGTCTGCAACCTCGCCAACGCCGACATGGTCGGGCACAGCGGCAAGCTCGACGCGGCGATCAAGGCGGTGGAAGCCGTCGACGTCGCGCTCGGCAGGCTCGAAGCCGCGATCCGCGCCGCTGGCGGCGAGATGCTGATCAGCGCCGATCACGGCAATCTTGAAATGATGCGCGCTGAAGACGGCCAGCCGCACACCCAGCACACGGTTGGGCCGGTGCCACTGGTTTATGTCGGTCGCGCGGCGACGCTCGTGCCGGGATCGTTGCGCGACCTCGCCCCGACGGTACTCGCGTTGATGGGAATCGCGCAGCCGGCGCAGATGACGGGGCATTCGTTGGTGACGTTTGTTTGATCCGTCGCATTCCCATCGCGTGTTTTTTTCTGGGGTGCGTATATGCCAGCGCAAACGCCCAGGACGATGATGCCCGGCGTGCCGCGCAAGAGGCGCAAGCCAGGCAAAAACTTGAGCAGGTGCGCGCGCAAATCCACGATCTGGCCGCCGCGCAACAGGACACCAATGCCAGGCGTGGCGATGCGCTGACGGCGTTGCGCGATCAGGAATTGAAGATCGCTGCGACGGCCAAGCAACTGCGCGTGCTCGACGGCCGGATCAAGGAACAACAGGCCAAGCTCGACGATCTGTTCAAGCAACGGGCCGCGCTGGACGACAAGCTAAAGGATCAACGCGACGCGTTGGCCGCGCTGCTGCGTTCAGCTTACGCGATGGGCCGCGGCGAAGAACTCAAGCTCCTGCTCGCGCAAGACAAGGCCGCAGACATCGCGCGCATGCTTGCCTACTACCGCTACTTCGAGCATGCGCGGATCGGCGAGATCGATGCGCTGATGAAGAATCTCGATGCGCTGGCGAAGGTGCAAGACGACATCGTGGCGCAGAAGGCGACGCTGGAAAAATCACGCGCCGATCAAGTCGACCGGGCCAAGCAGTTCGATGCCGAGCGCCTTGCGCGCCAGCAGGCGCTGAGCAGCCTCGATGCGACCCTGAGGGACCAGAAAAGCCGTCTCGCCGCGCTTGGTCGTGACGAGAAGACGTTAACCGATCTCATTGCGAAGCTGCGCGACATTTTCGCCGACATCCCGAAGAACCTCGCTGGCGCGCAACCCTTTGCCAGCCAGCGCGGTCAACTGCCGTGGCCGCTGCGCGGCCGCGTGGTGGAAAAATTCGGAGGCGGCAACGGAACCGATCGCGCCAACCAGGGTCTGCTCATCGCCGCGTCCGCTGGCGCGACCGTGCGCGCTGTCGCGCATGGCCGCGTCGTGTTCGCCGACTGGCTGCGCGGTTATGGCCTGCTGCTGATCATCGATCACGGCGATGGCTACCTGAGCTTGTACGGCTACAACGAAAG
>JAFEFD010000030.1 GCA_018240765.1 Pseudomonadota bacterium
GTCGCTTCCATCTCGCGCAAGAGTGCGTTCATTTCCGGCAAAGTCAAGCGCCGATTGGCACGGATGGAGCCGTGGCAGGCCATCGTGGAAAGGATTTCGTTCTGGGTTTCCTCCAGCCGGCGCGAGTTGCCGTGCGTGGCAAGATCAGCCAGCACATCGCGCACGAGGGCGCCGACGTCGGCGCCATCGAGGATTCCGGGATAACGCTTGACGATCACGCCCTGCGGACCGCTGCGCGCGATCTCGAATCCGAGCGCCGCAAGTTCGTCGCCATGCTCCTGTGCCGCAGTTGCCTCGCGCTCGCTCAGCGCCAGGCTCAGCGGCACCAGCAACGGCTGCGAATGGATGCCGTCGCAGGCGCGCGCCGTCTTGAGCTTCTCGTAGGTGATGCGCTCGTGCGCGGCGTGCATGTCGACCATGACCAGGCCCTGCGCGTTCTCGGCCAGCACGTAGATGCCGGCAAGTTGCGCCAGCGCGAAACCGAGCGGCGGCACATCGCTCAATGCGTTTTCCGGCATCGGCATGTCGTTCGACGCCAAGCGTGCCGATGCAGCACCGAACAACGCCGCGTAATCGGCGAGCGGCTCGCGCACGCCAAGTCCCAAACCCGACTGTGCCATCGGGCGATAATCCGGCGCGGCAGCCAGCGCTGGGTGCGTCGACGACGTTTCCGTACCGGCTCTCGTCCCCGCCAGCGCCTCGTTGAGCGTGCGATACAGGAAATCGTGCACGAGCCGGCTTTCGCGAAAACGCACCTCGGATTTCGCCGGATGCACGTTCACGTCCACGCCTTCGGGCGGCAGTTCCAGGAACAGCACGTAGGCCGGATGACGGCCATGGAACAGCACATCGGCATAGGCCTGGCGCACCGCGTGCGTGACGACGCGATCGCGCACGAGGCGTCCGTTGACGTAGAAGAATTGCTGATCGGGCTGGCTGCGCGAAGCCGTCGGCAGGCCGAGCCAGCCCGACAGGCGCATGCCCGCGCCGGCGTGATCCACGCGCAGGCTGTTAGCCGGAAATTCGTCGCCGAGGATATCGCCGACGCGCGTGGCGAGTGCCCCTTCGTCGTTTGCCGGCCGCAGCAGGCGCACCGGCTTGGCATTGTGCGACAGGCGGATCTCAACATCGGGCCGCGCCAGCGCGATGGCCTTGACCAACTCGTCGATATGTCCGAACTCGGTGCGCTCGGCGCGCAGGAACTTGCGCCGCGCCGGCACGCCGTGGAAAAGGTCGCGCACCTCGATCGTCGTACCCGGCGGATGCTGCGCGGGACGCGCCGCGTCAAGCCTGCCGCCCTCGCGCGCGACCCGCCAGGCCGCGTCCGCCCCCGCCGCACGCGAGGTCAGCGCGAAGCGCGACACCGAGGCGATCGAGGCCAGCGCCTCGCCGCGAAACCCAAGCGTGCGCACGTGTTCGAGGTCTTCGAGCGTCGCGATCTTGCTGGTCGCGTGCTGAGCGAGCGCCAGCGGCAGTTCGTCGGCGGGAATCCCGCCGCCGTCGTCGCGCACGCGGATCAGGCGCGTACCACCGTCCTCGATGTCGATTTCGAGTCTTGTCGCACCCGCGTCAAGGCTGTTCTCGATGAGTTCCTTGACCACGGATGCGGGCCGTTCCACCACCTCGCCGGCGGCGATCTGGTTGACGAGTTCGGGGGAAAGCGGACGAATGCGCGGCACCCGCGCATTCTAGCCAATCCGGCGCGCGACTGCGTTTCAAGTGACCGTAAATCCTCGCCGTTCTGGCGGGAATCCCCGACTGCCGCCCAGGCAACCCGGTGTGAGGTGCGGCTCAAGGCGGACTGAGTTTCCTTCGCCGCAAAATTGCCCGGAGCGCCGGCGTGCCCTTGAGGCGAAGATATTTCTTCTCGATCACGCGGCGATCAATGGTTTCCAGCTTGCGTGCGATCGCGGCGCAAGCAAACGCGCGCTCGTTTCCGTATTTCGTTATTCCCCAGCAAATACCACCGGGCTTGCCCGGCCAGCATGCCTGCCACGCGTAATGGTCATGGCCACGCCGCTTGCTGTGCTTGAGTTGCACGCCGACGATGCCCGACGAGTTTCGCTGCGTCATTCGGCCTTTCACGGGAGTCGGCGCAGGCAGCTTCGGTTTCAATTTCTCCAGCCAGGCCGAAGCAGCTTTTTCCGCGGCAGTCCAGGTCCGGAATTCGGCCAGGCCAAAGTTCCGGGCATGCAATTGGCCGGCCCGCGTTACTCGCACAGTAACGCAGCGCGATGCGATGTTGCGCGTGATGTTGGAAACCCGCCTCATGATCGGCATCGCCTCAGCCAGGCGGCGGTGGCCGCGGTTCGCGACAGTCTACCGCAATCGGCACACTGCTGTCCGATTGGGTGAATTGTTAGCGGGGCGTGTTATTCCGATGCGGCGCGCGACTGCATGCCGCGATAGATCAGGTACGGCTCGGCCTGGCCGTTGATCACGGCCTCGTCGACGACGACCTTGGAGACGTGCTCGAGCGAGGGCAGCTCATACATCGTGTCGAGCAGAAC
>JAFEFD010000310.1 GCA_018240765.1 Pseudomonadota bacterium
CGCACACTGTCAAAGATCTCAATCAGTTAGCAACTGTTCTTCGCCAACCGCCCAAAGACCTTTCGTCCAAGGGAGCCGCGTATTATACGACAGCTTTTGAGTTCGTCAACAATTTGGAGAGCAGCCTTTAGCCGCCCCGCGCCAGGCGCACGCGGGCGAAGCCGCGCTTGCCGAGTTGGAGCAGATGCTCGCCACCAGCCGGCAGCGTCAACTCGCGATTTTCGATCACGGCGCCATCCACACGCACGGCGCGTTCACCGAGCTTGCGCATCGCCTCGGACGTGCTCGGCGCCAACCCGGCCGCCTTGAGCAATGCGCCGATGCGGATGCCCGATGCCGGCACGGGAATGTCCTGGACCGGAATATCCTGCGGCACGCCGCCGCCCTGTACGACCTCGTTCCAATGCGCGATCGCGCCTTGCGCGGCCGCCTTGTCGTGGAAACGCGCGGTCAACTCTGCTGCCAGTTGCATCTTGAAATCGCGCGGATTCTTGCCAGCGGCGATTTCTTCACGCATGCGCTTGATATCCGCCAGCGATTTGTCGAACGAAAGAAGTTCGTAGTAGCGCCACATCAAGTCGTCGGACAGACGCATGACCTTGCCGAAAATCTCGTTCGGCGCCTCGTTGATGCCGATGTAGTTGCCGAGCGACTTGCTCATCTTGTTAACGCCATCGGTGCCTTCGAGCAGCGGCATGGTCAGCACGATCTGCGGCGGCTGGCCGGACTCCTCCTGCAACTGGCGGCCGACCAGCAAATTGAATTTCTGATCCGTGCCGCCAAGCTCGACGTCGGCTTTCAACGCGACCGAGTCGTAGCCCTGCACCAGCGGATACAGGAATTCGTGGATCGCGATCGGCTGTCCACTTTTATACCGTTTCTCGAAATCATCACGCTCGAGCATGCGCGCGACCGTGTGCTTCGCGGCAAGCTTGATCATGTCGGCGGCATCCATCTTGCCGAACCATTCCGAATTGAAGCGCAGCTCGGTCTTTTGGCGATCCAGCACTTTGTATACCTGTGCCGAATAGGTTTCGGCGTTGGCAAGCACGTCCTCGCGCGTGAGTGGCTTGCGCGTGACATTCTTGCCGCTCGGATCGCCGATCATGCCGGTGAAATCGCCGATCAGGAAAATGACCTGGTGGCCAAGGTCCTGGAATTGGCGCATCTTGTTCAGCAGTACGGTATGGCCCAGGTGCAGATCCGGTGCGGTCGGATCGAATCCCGCCTTCACGCGCAACGGACGCCCGAGCTTGAGTCGCGCTTCCAGATCTTCGCGCTTGATGATTTCCTCGGCGCCGCGGGAAATCAGTTCGAGTGCCGCCGCTGTATCGTTCATTCCATGCCTCGTCTGCAGACGCCGGAAATTCGGCAACCGCCGTTAAGTATTTGTTAACGGCAAACCCCTCGCAAAGCCTTGTGCCGTCTGGCGTTGACGGGGTTCGATGCAGGGGCTAAGGTACGGCGCGTTTGCCGGATCCAAGCTCGTGCCCCAGACCAACCGTGTTGCGCATTTTATCCGACTCACCGCTCATCGCGCAGCGCGAGGGCGCCATTTGCCGCGCCGGCACTTCCATATCTACAAATCGCACGTTGTGCATTCGTGGCTGCGCAAGGTGGCAACCCTTCCCATGAGTTGGCGCCACCGGCATTGGCTTTTGGCCGGAATCGTGCTCACGGCAGTTGCGCTCGCCGGCTTGATCGCCCCGCGCGGCGCGAATGCCACACGCGATCCCGTAGCCAGCGATTTCATCACCCTCAATCTGCCGGTTCCGCCGCTGCCTGCCGACGAACAGAACACGGTCGCGGCGGGTAGCGATGCGGAATGGCAAACCGTCACCGTACAATCCGGACAAACCGTCGGCGCGATCTTCCGCGGGCAAGGCGTGTCAGGCAATGTATTGCAATCGCTGCTGCAGGACTCGGCCAATACCAATGCCTTGGTGCGCATTCATCCCGGCGAGGAGTTCTCATTCGCCCACGCCACCGATGGCCACCTGACCGCGCTGC
The DNA here is from genome assembly GCA_018240765.1 of Pseudomonadota bacterium. Taxonomy (GTDB): domain Bacteria; phylum Pseudomonadota; class Gammaproteobacteria; order Xanthomonadales; family Rhodanobacteraceae; genus Rudaea. The sequence goes on from JAFEFD010000310.1 coordinate 2,011, forward strand.
GTTTCGACCGCGACGAAAAAACCCAGGTTACGGTTACCTTTGACGCTTCGGGCGTGCATCAGGACGTCGCCGCACGCGATGTCGAGCGCCGCACCGAAGTCGCGCATGGCGTGGTCACGGATTCGCTGTTCGATGCAGCCAATCGTGCCGGCATGGACGATGCGATGGTGATCAAGCTCGCGGATGCGTTCGGCTACGACATCGATTTTGCCCAGGACTTGCGCCCGGGCGACAGTTTTACCGTGATCTACGACAGCGTCTGGCGCGAGGGCGAAAAGCTGCGCGATGGCGACATTCTGGCGGCGTATTTCGTCAATCGCGGCAAGCGTTTTTCCGCCATCCGTTATGCGGATGGCCACGGTGCAACGATGTTCTACAGCGCCGACGGCCGGCCCTTGCGCAAATCATTCCTGCGCACGCCGGTCGAGTTCACGCGCATCTCATCGCGCTTCCAAACGGCGCGCATGCATCCGATCCTGGGCCGCATGCGTGCCCACCAGGGCGTGGACTACGCAGCGCCAACCGGCACGCCGGTGCACGCTGCTGGTGATGGTCGCATCGTCTTCCGCGGCTGGCAGAACGGCTACGGCAACGTCGTCATCATCGATCATGGCCGCCACTACAGCACCCTGTACGGCCACATGTCGCGCTTCGCGAGCGAAAGGGTCGGGCAGCATGTGAGCCAGGGCCAGACCATCGGTTACGTCGGCATGACGGGCCTGGCCACCGGTCCGCACCTTCACTACGAATTCCGCGTCGACGGCGTGCACCGCAATCCGCTCACGGTGACCTTGCCCAAGCCCGAGCCGTTGCCGGCCACTGAATTGGCGCGCTTCAAGCAACAGTCGGCGCCGATGCTGGCGAAGCTCGACAAACTCGACAGCCTGCAGTTGGCGTCGGCCAAGTAGCTTCGTGGCGCCGCAAGCCACGCTTTTCCTCGGACTGATATCCGGCACCAGCGCCGACGGCATCGATGTCGCGCTGGCGAGTTTCGATCCGACCCCGCGTTTGCACGCCGCGTTGACGCATCCATATCCGGAAGACCTGCGTCGGCGCATCCTGGATTTGGCGCAGGGCGACGGCCGCATCGCGCTGGACGAACTCGGCGCGCTGGATGTGGAAATCGCGCGAAGCTTCGCGGATGCAGCCAATGCGCTGCTGCGCCGCGAAGGCATCGCCGCGAAGAAAATTACCGCGCTCGGATCGCATGGTCAAACCGTGCGCCATCGTCCGCAGCAAACGCCGCCGTACACGATGCAACTTGGCGATCCCAGCGTCATCGCTGAAATCGCCGGCATCGCGACGGTGGCGGATTTCCGCCGCCGCGACCTCGCCGCCGGCGGCCAGGGCGCACCGCTCGCACCGGCCTTTCATGCCGCCATGCTGCCGCGCGATGGCGTCGCCCGCGTGGTGCTCAATCTCGGCGGCATCGCGAACATCACGATTCTCGACGGCAAGCCACTGCGCGGATTCGACACCGGACCGGCGAGTTGCCTGCTCGATGCCTGGATGCAGGAACAGCTTGGCGAGCCGTTCGACCGAGACGGCGCGTTCGCCGTGCGCGGAACAACCGACGAGACGCTGCTCGCGCGTCTGCTCGGCGATCCGTATTTCGCGGCAGCGCCGCCGAAAAGCACCGGCCGTGAGGTGTTTCACCTGGGCTGGCTACACCCGCATCTGCAAGACATGCGTACGACGCCGGCGGATGTGCAGGCCACGCTCGTCGCACTGACCGCGCGCAGCATCGCCGACGCGGTGCGCGCACAGGCGCCGTCCGCGCGCGAAGTGCTGGTCTGCGGCGGTGGCGTGCACAATCCGGTGTTGATGCGGGCGCTTTCCGCAGCGCTTGCTCCTGCCGCAGTGGCGAGCACTGCCACGCGCGGGATCGATCCGGACTACGTCGAGGCGATGGCCTTCGCCTGGCTGGCGCGCGAGCGCCTGTCCCGACGCGCTATCGACGATATCTGCACGGTCACCGGCGCACGCGGGCCGCGCGTGCTGGGCGGGATCTATTTCGGCGGCTGACCCGATTTTCGAGGGTCGTCGAACAGCGGCGTGCCTTCGACTTTCTCGAATGCTTCCAGCGCCTTGCGGAACGCGGCCGATTCGTTCGGGTTCCAGGTGCCGCGCATTTCGGCGACGTCGTGGATTTCGCGATGGGTGACATCCTCGCCACCCAGCCCGAGGCTGTGACGCAGCACGTGGACGATCACCTCGTTGATCGACCAGTTGCGTTCGCGCGCGATCGTCTTGATCCGATCGGCAAGCGCGTCGTCGATGTTGCGTACGAGTATGTCCGGCACCGCTGGGTCCTTGGCTGTGCCCCTGCAGGCGGGATTCTGGCAGCAATTGCGCGGGATTTCACGCCTCCCCGCGCGTGGCTTCCAGCTTGCGCAGACGCGGCCACAGCCACGCGAATAACAGCACCGCCGGCGCGATCGCGCAGACGGTGATGACGAAAAACACCGCGTAACCAGACGCCGCGACGATTGCGCCGGCGAAAAATCCCAGCACCTTTCCCGGCAGGTTCACCAGCGACACCAAGAGCGCGTACTGTGTGGCCGTGTGTTCGCGGTTGACCAGCGACGACAGGAAGGCCACCGTCGGCGGGCCGAGGAACCCGAGCGTGAAGTTTTCGCCGGAAATCACCGCAGTGAGCATCCACACATCGCCCGGATGCGCAATCAGCACGAGATACAGCAGGTTGCTGCAACCGCAGACGACGAGCGCGACGAACAGCGTCGGCCACACGCCGAAGCGCGCCACCGCCGCGCCGCCGACGAAAACGCCGGCGATGCCAACAGCCACGCCATAGATCTTCGTGATCGCGCCGATCTGCGTCAGCGTGAAGCCCATGTCGCGGTAGAACGGACTCATGATGCCGCCGATCGTCGCCTGTTCGGGAACCTTGAACAGC
>JAFEFD010000311.1 GCA_018240765.1 Pseudomonadota bacterium
AGCAGGCCGTACATCTCGCGCACGACACTCACCGGTATTTGGCGACGGCGCCATTGCTTGCATTGCACGAGTGCGCGACGACCGTCCTTGCGCAGGATGAGATCGATGCCGCCATCGGCACCGCCGAGTCCGGTTTCCTCGACGGTGTAACCTTGCCGGCGAAACGCCTCGCCGACAAGCTGCTCGAAATGTTTCCAGCCAAGCGTGGCGATGCTTTCCAGCCCTTGCTGGACATCGAGCAGCTTGCGTCGATGTTGCTGACTGAACCACGACATCGTCGCGCCAAGCAAACCGACTGCGAGCAAGAACCACGAGATGAGATTGGCTGCCGGCAAGGCAGCCTGGGCGAACGGACTACCGTGCAATACGGCTGGCAGTCCGAGTCGAATCGCGGCGAAGCAGCCCACACCGAAAACAATGCCAACCGGCCACGGCAACTTCGAGAGATCTTCGGTCAAACCACCCTTCGCACGACCCATGCGCCAGTCCTCCTGTTCCCCGCGGCAAACATAACGCGGCTATGTTGCACCGTCAAAACTCGTTGAAGTTTTTTCAAGAAATATCGCTTCATCGCGACGAAGAGATATACTGCGGCAACTATCCTTGTCAGTTGCCACGATGACGCCGATCAGCCTCGAATTCTTCCCGCCCAAGACCGACGAACAGAAGGCCACGCTCGAAGTCGCGCTGCCGAAACTCAAGGCCCTCAAGCCCGAGTACGTCAGCGTCACCTTCGGCGCGGGCGGATCGACACTCGCCTACACGCCGCAGATCGTGCGCCACCTGCGCGATGCGCACGGCCTTGACGCCGCACCGCACGTTTCATGCATGGGCGGCACGCGCGCGGAAATCCGCCAACTGCTCGACGACTACAAGGCGATGGGCTGCCGGCGCATCGTCGCGCTGCGCGGGGATTTGCCATCCGGCATGGCCAGCTACGGCGACTTCCGCTACGCCAGCGAGCTGGTGGAATTCATCCGCTCCGAGTTCGACGGGTTCTTCCATATCGAAGTCGCGTGCTACCCGGAAATGCATCCGCAGGCCGGCGACGCGCATGCCGACATCAGGAACTTTGCGGCCAAGGTGAAGGCCGGGGCGAACGGCGCGATCACGCA
>JAFEFD010000312.1 GCA_018240765.1 Pseudomonadota bacterium
CCCGCGCCGGATTTGTCCGTCAGGAATTCCTCGACGCGCGCATTGAATTCCTCGATCGCATCGAACGGCGTGCCGTGGCGTGAGCCTTTCACGACCACGAATTCGGCGTCTTGGAATCGTGCGGCTTCGGTGCGTTTTTCGGTGAGCGCGGTGTAGTCGAATTCCGCGGCAATGATCAGCACGGGACAGGCGATGGCGTGGATGCGTTCGAGCGCGCTCCAGCCGATCAGGGCGTGGATGGTGGCCAGATAGGCCTTTTTCGGATTCGCCCCGACCACATCGATCACGCGCTGGCGCTTGGGCGCCTGGTCCTCGTGCGGGAACAGGCGGTTGGCGATGAGTTTCGCGGTGCGGCGCAGGCCCAGAACGTGCACGAGCGCGACCTGCATGCGCGCTTCCATCCATTTGCGCGGCGTGTCGGTGCGGTAGTTTGCGAGCGCATTGCACAGTACGAGCTTGTTTACGCGCGCAGGGCGCATCAATGCCATTTCCTGGGCGACCGCGCCACCGAGCGAAAAGCCGAGCAGGTTTGTGGATTCGATGCCAAGCGCATCGAGCAAGGTCCACAAATCCGCCGCGAATTGCGCGATGGAATATGGTCCCGGCGGCTTGGTGCTTCGGCCGGAACCGCGCAGGTCGGGCAGGATCAGGCTGAAATGCCGCGCGAAATCCTCACGCTGGAACGCCCAGTCGTCGCCGCTCGAACCCAGGCCGTGGATCAGCAGCAACGGCGGGCCGCGACCTTCGCATTCATAGTAAATTGACGCGCCGTTGACTTGGGCTGCGGGCATACTGGTCTCATGAAAAATTTTCTTGGCGCAAAAAGTATAGCCGCGACGGTGTTGGCGCTTGTCGGCCTGACGGTATCCGCGGCTGAAACATGGACCGGCCATGCCGCCTTGGCGGACGGCGGCGCACCGGTCTATAACGAAATCCATTACCTGTTTGGCGACGAGCGCCTTGTCGTCTACACCTGCCCCGATGGCCAACCCTTCGCGCGCAAGACGATTTCCGAAAACAGCAACGCGCAGGCGCCGGATTTCTCCATGCTGGATGCGCGTTGGGGCTACCGTGAAGGTGTACGCGGCAAGGACTCGTCGCGCGAGATTTTCGTGCAGCGCAAGCCCGAGATGGCGGAAAAATCCGCGCTGCTCGAGTTGCCAAAGGACGGTGTCATCGATGCCGGCTTCGATGCCTACGTGCGCAAACACTGGGATGCGCTGGCGCGCGGGGACACCCTGCGTTTCAATTTCCTCGTA
>JAFEFD010000313.1 GCA_018240765.1 Pseudomonadota bacterium
TGATCACGCTGGTCGAAACCTTCCTGCGCTTCAAGCGCGAAGGTTTCGTGCCGAAGCGCGAAATGATCCTGGTGTTTTCCGGCGACGAGGAGACCGAGATGGCCTCGACACGCGAACTGGCCAAGCGCTACCACGACGCGCAATTCCTGCTCAACGCGGACGCCGGCGGCGGAACTTTCGACGCAAGCTTGAAGCCGGTGGATTTCGAGATCCAGGCGGCGGAGAAGTCCTATGCGGATTTCACCCTGACCGTGACCTCGCCCGGCGGACATTCGAGCGAGCCCAACCCGAAGCAAAACGCGATCTATCGCCTCGCCAGGGCACTGGACAAGGTCGCGGCGTACCAGTTTCCGGTGCAGCACAGCGAGATCACGCTGGCTTCGCTGAAAGTGACCGGCGAACACACGAGTGGCCCGCTCGCCGACGCGATGCGGCAGTTCGCCGCGCATCCTGACGACGCCAAGGCGGCGCAAGTCATCTCGGCCGATCCCGCCTACGTCGGCCAGATTCGCACGACCTGTGTTGCGACCATGCTCGATGGCGGCCACGCGCTGAATGCACTGCCGCAACGCGCGCAGGCGAACATCAACTGCCGCATTTTTCCGGGCGTGGGCATCGCCTCGGTCGAGGCCACGCTGGGCAAGGTGATCGACGACGCGAGTGTCGCGATATCGATCAAGCCGCCGCCCCCGGTGGAAAGCCCGGCCTCGCCCTTGCGCGCTGACGTCGTGAAGGCAGTCAGCGCGACCATCCACGAGCGCTTCCCGGGTGTGGAAGTCGTGCCGGACATGTCCTCGGGCGCCACCGACAGCATGCATTTTCGCAATCTCGGCGTGGATTGCTATGGCGTCTCGCCGAACTTCGCCAAGCCCAACGACACCTTCGCGCACGGCCTCAATGAAAAACTTCTGGCCAGCGAAGTGCCGGCGGCGCTGGATTACTGGCACAGCCTGTTCACCCGCCTGGCCAAGTGATCCACGGTAGAATGACGGGTTTGCCGATCCGCGCAAACCCGTCATGACCCACACCGAAGAAACCCGCCGCCGGCGCACGTTCGCCATCATCTCGCATCCTGACGCGGGCAAGACCACGCTGACGGAAAAACTGCTGCTGTTCGGTGGCGCGATCCAGATGGCCGGCAGTGTCAAGGGCCGCAAGGCCGCGCGTCATGCGACATCGGACTGGATGGCGCTGGAAAAGGAGCGCGGCATTTCGGTCACCTCGTCGGTGATGCAATTCCCTTACGAGGGCCGCATCGTCAACCTGCTCGACACGCCGGGCCA
>JAFEFD010000314.1 GCA_018240765.1 Pseudomonadota bacterium
CATGCCAAGGCCAGCACCGTGATCGTAGTCGGTACGAGTTGCAGGATCAGACGATTGACCGCGGTATAGCTCTCCGCCCAGCGCGAGGCGTCGGTGCAGGTAAACAGGAAGAAAAGGAACGCAAAGCCGATCAGGACGAACGCGCCGAGATGGCGCAGCGCGGCGTCTTCGCGCAGGGCGCGCCAGCGCCAGATCGCGATGCCCGGCGCCAGCCACCACAACAGGTGCCAGTTCGGCTGCACGAACAACGCATTGAGCACGCTCGCCAATGCGTCGGCATGGAAGGCCAGTGCGTATTCGCCGAGCGCGGGAACCACGATGCGGCTGTGGCTTATCTCGACCCAGCCCAGTCCCGGAACCGGCAAGCGCATGCGGCTGTCGAAAACCAGCATCAGCACGACCGCTGCCGCCGCGGCCAAAGCCCAGCGCCGCCAACGCCGCGGCAGGACATCGTAGACCGCGACCGCCGCGCACAACAGCAGCCAGACCGCGCCTTCGAGCTTGATCGCGGGCAGCAATGCGGCGCAGGCGATGGCGACGACGAGTTGTCCGGCGTCGCGCTCGCGCCGCCAGCGCAGCCAGGCCAGCGCGGCGAAGCCGAGGATCGTTGCCAGCCACAAATCCGCGTAGCCGGCCAATGCAACATGGACGTCAAGCAAGGGCAGCGAACCGAGCGCATACATCGCCGCCAGCGCAATGACGCGCGACACCCCGAGCGCCCGCCACTGTCCGTAATGACCGAGCAACAGGCCGATCCACAAGACGAACCATGGCAGGTTGACCTGCGGTTCGATCCAGCCGCCGGCGGCACTGGCGAACCAGACCTGCATCCACGCCAGCGTGGCCGGATAGGCCCACGCGATGGATGTGTAAAGTTCCTGCGCCGGATGCGCCAGCCAGTCGGGCATGGATACGAACGGCGCGTAGTGACCGAGCAGGAACCAGGTCTTGGACTTGACCGCCCAGGCGTCCCAGGCGTCCCAGGGAAAGGTCGGACGCAGCCAGATTTCGCGCAGCATCAGCCAGCCGCGAAACACCAGCGATGCCAGCGCCACCGCAAGCAACCCGGTAATCCACTTGTTCGCATTTTCCACTTTTTCAACAGTGGCTGGAGCGCGACGACGCATGCGCCGCCACGCGACCAGCGCAGCCAGTACGGCGAAGATCGCCAATGGCAAGGCCGCGTGTATCCATGCCCGCGTCGTGTCGGATCGCGCGAACAGATCGGTCGCCAGCGCGGCCAGCAACAAACCGAAGAGGCTGCCGTGGCCGATCGCAGCCGCGAGCCAGCCCGGGCTGCGTCGTGGAGCGAACACCAGCCAAAGTGCGATTCCCGCGGCCAAGGGCAACAGCCATGCCATTGCGATGTTCATGGCGCACCGCCGCGCAAGCGGTACACATGCGCCAATCCGCTTTCGAAGACCGGATCGGCCGGATACTCCCGCTGGCCGCCAATGATCGCGGCACGCTGCTCGTCGTAACGCCATTGCGAACCGGAGTACAGCAG
>JAFEFD010000315.1 GCA_018240765.1 Pseudomonadota bacterium
CGACGGTCGTCTGTTTGCCGGGAAGCTCCGGATAGGCTTCGCCCATTTCCGCGACCAGCGTCGGCACCAGCTTGTGGAAGAACGGCTGCTTCTGCCCCAGCATGTAACCGTGACGCAGCGCACGTCGGATGATCCGGCGCAGCACGTAGCCGCGGCCTTCGTTCGACGGCAGCACGCCATCGACGATGAGAAAGCTGCACGCGCGGATGTGGTCGGCGATCACGCGCAGCGATTTGTTCTCCAGGTCCTTCGTGTTCGTCAGTTCCGCGGCCTTCTTGATCAGGCGCTGGAACAAATCGATCTCGTAGTTCGAATGTACGTGCTGCAGGATTGCGGCGAGGCGTTCCAGGCCCATGCCGGTATCCACGCATGGCGCCGGCAGCTTCGACAGCGTGCCGTCGGCGGCGCGGTCGAATTGCATGAACACGAGGTTCCAGATTTCGATGAAGCGATCGCCGTCCTCGTCGGGCGATCCGGGCGGACCGCCCGGAATGTGCGCGCCGTGGTCGTAGAAAATCTCGGTGCACGGGCCGCACGGGCCGGTGTCGGCCATCTGCCAGAAATTGTCGCTCGCGTACGGCGCGCCTTTGTTGTCGCCGATGCGCACGATGCGCTCCTTCGGCAAGCCGATTTCCTTGTGCCAGATGTCGAACGCCTCGTCGTCGGTGTGGTAGACGGTGACGAGCAGGCGCTCCTTCGGCAATTTGTAGACATCGGTCAACAGCTCCCACGCCCAATGTATCGCCTCTTTCTTGAAGTAATCGCCGAACGACCAATTGCCGAGCATCTCGAAAAAGGTATGGTGGCGCGCGGTGTAGCCGACCGAATCGAGGTCGTTGTGCTTGCCGCCGGCGCGCAGGCAGCGCTGCACGTCGGCCGCGCGCACGTAGGGCAGTTTTTCGCTGCCGAGGAACACGTTCTTGAACTGCACCATGCCTGAGTTCGTAAACAGCAGGGTCGGGTCGTTGCCGGGCACCAGCGGCGCCGAGGGTACGATGGTATGGCCCTTGGACTTGAAGAAGTCGAGAAAGGTCTGGCGGATCTGTGCGCTGGTTTGCATTGGAATCGGTCGGATTGAGTCGGTCGCGCCAAGGCTGGACGCGGGCAACCGAGTTTTCAATCCAACTCGTCAGCCGATCCCAGGCCCTCGGTGCGGGTTACGGATTGTACCGTGGCAGGGTCGAAGCCGCGACGCAAGAGGAAGGCCGCGCGTTTGCGGCGTTCGGCCAAGCCCGCGGCGGGCTTCGCGCCATATCGCCGGCGTACCAGATCGCGCACCAGCGCCGGCCAATCCGGCTCGGCCGCGTCGAGCAGCACCTGCGCTACGTCTTCGGCGATGCCGTGCTGGCGCAGTTCCGCCAGAATCCAGCGTGGCCCGTAGCCGCCGGCAATGCGCGTGCGCACCAGCATCTGGCCGAAGCGCGCATCACTTTGGAAATCCTTCGCCTGCAAATCGGCGAGCGCCGCCGCGCTTTCGCCCGCATCCAGACCCTTGCGCGCGAGCTTGGACTTCAACTCGCGCGCCGAATGCTCGCGCCGAACGAGCAGGCCGATGGCTTTGTCGTAGGCACTACTTGAATGCGGCCGCTCACGCGGCATTTACGCCGCCTGCAGCAAGAGTTTTTGCGTACGCGTCGGCACTTCCACCGGAGCAAACAATGCCTTCGGATACAGATAATCTTCGCCGGATTCGTCGACGACGCGCACCTGCCCGCGTTGTTCTGCAGCATCGTCCATAATCGCTTCGTACAGCTTGCGCAACTCCAGCGACGCAGGGTAGGAATCGTTATTGATGCAGACAACAAATCTATGCTGAGCCATGGTCAATCCATAAAACGCTTGATTTTGAACTCACGCTTGCCAATTCCGGCTGCTTCGTACCAATGCAGTTCAACGTCGCACAGTTCGCCTCGATCAGTACGTATCGTCGCATCGCCCTTGCATTTTCGCCAATTGGCCAGCCCATACGCCTTCTTCAAACGCTTCAACTCACGGATTCCAGAGCCACGAGCGATAGTTTCAATGTTTTCAATCTCGCCAACGATCTCGAAAATCATTCAACCACCACTCCGATTCGGCCGCAAGCCAGGCAAGCCTCCTTACGCCTCCTCCATCTCCACCTGCGGCATGGCGGACTTGTTCGCGCCAAGCACGGCGCGCAGTTTGTCTTCCAGGTCTTTCGCCGCTTGCGGATTTTCCTTCAGGTACTGGCGCGCGTTGTCCTTGCCCTGGCCGATGCGTTCGCCGCCGTAGCTGTACCACGCGCCGGATTTCTCGACGAGCTTGTTGTCCACGCCCATGTCGATCAGCTCGCCCTCGCGGCTGATGCCCTCGCCGTACAGGATTTCGGTGACGATCTGCTTGAACGGCGGCGCCAGCTTGTTCTTGACCACCTTGATCTTGGTCTGGTTGCCGACCACTTCCTCGCCCTTCTTCACCGCGCCGATGCGACGGATGTCCAGTCGCACCGAGGCATAGAACTTGAGCGCGTTGCCACCGGTGGTGGTTTCCGGATTCTGCCCCGGCATCATCATGCCGATCTTCATGCGCAACTGGTTGATGAAGATGACCATCGTTCCCGACCGGCTGATATTGCCGGTAAGCTTGCGCAACGCCTGCGACATCAGGCGCGCCTGCAAGCCGGGAAGCTGGTCGCCCATCTCGCCTTCGATTTCCGCGCGCGGCGTGAGAGCGGCGACCGAGTCGATCACGATCACGTCGATCGAACCGGAGCGCACCAGCATGTCGGCGATTTCCAGCGCCTGCTCGCCGGTGTCGGGCTGTGATAGCAGAAGGTCATCCACCTTCACGCCGAGTTTTTCCGCGTAGACCGGATCCAGCGCGTGCTCGGCGTCGATGAAGGCGCAGGTGCCGCCGAGTTTTTGCGCCTGCGCGATGACTTGCAGGGTGAGCGTGGTCTTGCCCGAGGATTCCGGTCCGTAGATTTCCACCACGCGGCCGCGCGGCAAACCGCCGATGCCAAGTGCGATATCGAGCATCAACGAGCCGGTCGGAATCGCGTCGATGGGGTCGGCAGTGCGATCGCCCATGCGCATGACTGCGCCCTTGCCGAATTGCTTCTCGATCTGGCCCAGGGCGGCCGATAGTGCCTTGCGCTTGTTGTCGTCCATTGGATTTCGCCTCGTCGTGTTGTCGTCGGCGCGCAGTTTGGGCGGCGCGCGTCTCATGGATTGCGATTTCAAACCCCGCACGGAGCAGGATTTGGCGATGGGTCATTGTCCCACAGCGCGGCAGCCGCCGCATGCGCGAAATGCGCGTCAGCTTGTCAGAATTCTCCGAACGCCGGCGAGCGCCGACGCCACAGTCTGGCGGCGCACGGCGTCGCGATCGCCATCGAAATGGAACAGTTCCGCCTGCGCGTACCCGCCGCGGCGCTTCCAGCTGATCCACACCGTGCCGACGGGTTTGTCGGCCGTGCCGCCGGATGGTCCGGCAATGCCGGTGACCGCCACGGCAACGGTCGCGCCATAGCGCGCCAGTGCGCCGGAAACCATCTCGATCGCGGTTTCGCGACTGACCGCACCGTGTTCTTCCAGCGTTTCCGGACGCACGCCGAGCAGCGCTTCCTTGGCTTCGTAGCTGTATGCGACCACACCGCATTCGAACCACGCCGACGATCCGGCGATGTCGGTAAGCGTCTTGGCGATCCAGCCGCCGGTACACGATTCCGCAGTGACCAGCGTCGCACCGCGGCGCGTGAATTCCACGGCGATCTGTTGGGCCTGCACGAGCAGCGCGGCGTCGTCTGCGACGGGAAACGAGGACATGGCAACGCTCCGCCAGTGAAAGGCGAAGTGTAGCGGATTTGCCCCTGACGCGGCCTCGGAATCAAGACCGCACGATTGGCTCGGCTATTGTTTCGTCCGGCTGGGCCTGGACCGTGATGGGTTACCACTACATCGGACAGGGTAATTTCGAACTGGCACGCAATGCGCTCACCCAGGCAATACACAATGTGCCGCTGGACGAGCACGCCCACTACTATCTTGGGTTAGCCGAGCTGCTGCAGGGTCGCGCCGGACAGGCGATTCCACATTTTGAAGACAGCGCGCATGTGCTGCGCCTGACCGGGCTCGCCCTCGCCCAGCACTCGCTCGGCGATGCCGCGGCGTCAGAGCGTCAATTGCAATTGTTGATAGCGCGCTACGGCCACATCCTGCCCTACCAGGCGGCCGAGGTCTACGCGTGGCGCGGCGAACGCGACAACGCATTCGCCTGGCTGGATCGCGCGGAGCAATTGCACGACGCCAGCTTCATCTATCTCGAGTTCGATCCGCTATTGCGCAACCTGCATTCCGATCCACGCTTCCGCGCCTTGCTGGCAAGATTGCGTTTGCCGGCGCCTGCTGCTGCGCGCGACTCCGCTTGACTGCGCAATTGCACTACTTGCCTTCAACGCGCGACGCAAAATAACTGTAGTACAGCAGCGGTATCACCAGCAGCGTCAACACGGTGGAAACGAGAATGCCGAAGATCAACGATACCGCCAGGCCCTGGAAGATCGGATCGTCGAGGATGAAGAAGCCGCCGATCATGGCCGCCAGCGCGGTCAGCGCAATCGGCTTGGCGCGTACCGCGGCGGCCTCGATCACCGCGTCGGCGAGCGGCCGGCCGGCGGCGAGCGCGTGGTCGATGAAGTCGATGAGCAGTATCGAATTGCGCACGATGATGCCGGCCAGCGCGATCATGCCGATCATCGAGGTCGCGGTGAACTGCGCGCCGAGCAAGGCATGCCCGGGCATCACGCCGATCACGGTCAGCGGAATCGGCGCCATGATGATGAGCGGCACCACATAGCTGCGGAACTGGCCGACGACGAGCAGGTAAATCAGCACGAGGCCGACCGAATACGCCAAGCCCATGTCGCGGAACGTTTCATAGGTAATCGTCCACTCACCGTCCCACTTCACGGAATAGCCGGTGGCGTCATTCGGCTGCTGGATGAAATTCTGCTCCAGAGGATTTCCGGCGATCTTGTCGTGGCGCAACTTGCCGACCATCGCAAACATGCCGTACAGCGGGCTGTCGGTGCGACCGGCGTCATCGCCGGTGACGTACGTGTAGGGCAACAGGTCCTTGTGGTAGATCGCCTTTTCCCAACCCGCCTGCCGCACCTGCACGATTTCCGACAGCGGCACCAGCGCCCCGCCCTGCGCGCGCACGCGCAAGGCCAGCAGCGATTCGAGCGCGGCCTGATCGCCGGCGGCAAGGCGCAGCCGGATCGGCACGGCGTACTTTGACCGGCCATCCATCAGGTAAGTCGCATCATCGCCGGACAGCGCGGCGCGCAGGCTGCGTGCGATTTCCTCCTGCGAGACGCCCAGGCGCGCGGCGCGCGTGCGATCGACGACGACAACGTCGCGCGGCGAGTCGGCCTCGACGCTGGTGTCGATGTCCACGAGGTCCATGTCGCTGCGGAATTCCTTCTCCAGACCCAGCGCGATCCTGCGCAGCGCCGCGTAATCGGGGCCGTAGATTTCGGCGACGATCGGCGCCAGCACCGGCGGGCCGGGCGGCACTTCGACGACTTTCACGGATGCGCCGTTGCGTTGGCCAATCTTCGCCAGCGCCGGCCGCACTGCGAGAGCGATCTCGTGGCTCTGGCGCTTGCGTTCGTGCTTGTCGACGAGATTCACCTGCAAGTCGCCATCGATCGGTGCGCTGCGCAGGTAGTACTGGCGCACCAGGCCGTTGAAGTTGATCGGTGCGGCGGTGCCGGCATAGGCCTGGTAGTTCAGCACTTCCGGCACGCGGTCGAGCGCGCGCGCGAGTTCGGCCAGCACGCGATTGGTCGCTTGCAGCGTGCTGCCCTCGGGCATGTCGACGACAACCTGGAACTCGGACTTGTTGTCGAACGGCAGCATCTTCAGGATCACTGCGCGAAATACGACAAGGCTCGCCGCGAGCACGACCAGCGCGCCCATTCCGGCAAACAGCAAGCGCCGACGGCGACGGCCGCGTCCGGGATCGAGGAACGGCGTCATCAACCGATGGAATAGCCGCGACAGTCGGCTCGCGCGTGGTGCGCTGCCTTCCTGCACTGGTGCGTGCCGCGCGTGACGCAACAATTTCAACGACAGCCACGGCGTGACCACCAGTGCAACCGCCAGCGACAACAGCATGCCGGCCGAAGCGTTGATCGGGATCGGGCGCATGTACGGGCCCATCAGCCCGGAGACGAAGGCCATCGGCAACAGTGCGGCAATCACCGTGAACGTGGCCAGGATCGTCGGCCCGCCGACTTCGGATACCGCTTCGGGGATCGCCTCGCGCAGGCTGCGCGCGCCGAGTGCCATGTGCCGATGGATGTTCTCGACCACGACGATCGCATCATCGACAAGAATGCCGATCGAGAAAATCAGCGCGAACAGCGACACGCGATTGATCGTGAAGCCCATCGCCCACGACGCGAACAAGGTCAGCATCAGGGTGATGATGACGGCTACGCCAACCACGATTGCCTCGCGCCAACCAAGCGTGGCGAGTACCAGCAGCACGACCGAGAGCGTCGCGAACAGGAGTTTGTGGATCAGCAAATCGGCCTTGGCGGTCGAAGTCTGCCCGTAGTCGCGCGTGACCGTGACGTGCACGCCGGATGGAATCGACACACCCTGCAAGGATGCCACGCGCGCAGCGACCGCTTGCGTGATATCGGCCGCATTGGTGCCGGATTTTTTCGTGATCGCGATCGTTACCGCCGGCGCCATGCCGGTCGCCGGGCCGGCCTTGCCCGGCGGCGTGCCGAACCAGGCATAGCGATTGGGCAGGTCCGCGCCGCGCGTGACATGGGCGACGTCGGATACAAACACCGGCTGACCGTGCGCAAGCCCGATCACGAGCTGCGATATTTCATCGGCATCGGCGAGGTACGTACCCGCGGTGACCGGTACATCGCGGTCCGCGGCCACGCGATCGCCGGCCTGCTGCACGAAGTTCGCCGCCTTGAGCGTGCGGTCCACGTCATCGAGCGCGAGCCCATACGCGGCCAGTTTCGCGGCATCCAGTTCAACGATGCCGGCGC
>JAFEFD010000316.1 GCA_018240765.1 Pseudomonadota bacterium
CCGAAGGGCGCCAGTTCGCGCGAACAGGTCTTGGCCCAGCCGGCGACGGCGGCGCGCACCGTGTTGGATACGCCGAGGTTGTCGATCGGTTCCTTGACCGATGTGGAAATCACGTTGACGACGCGGCCGAAACTCGCTGCGCGCATGCCCGGCAACACCGCTTGCAGCGCGGACTGGTTGGCGAGCAGGTGCTGGCGGAAGGCATTTGTATACTCTTCCGCTTTTGCGGAATGCGCCGGGCCGGCGGGCGGTCCGCCGCTGTTGTTGACCAGAATCTGCACCGGCCGCGTGCGCACGA
This sequence comes from Pseudomonadota bacterium, assembly GCA_018240765.1. Taxonomy (GTDB): domain Bacteria; phylum Pseudomonadota; class Gammaproteobacteria; order Xanthomonadales; family Rhodanobacteraceae; genus Rudaea. Next base: position 299 of record JAFEFD010000316.1, read on the forward strand.
GGGTTTCGATGACGGCGCCGAATGCGGCCGTGTCGTTGGCGTCCGCGGTCAACAGGTCATGCGTTTGCGCCGCGTGCGCCTTCGGCAAGGCGTCCACGACAGCCTGCAATTTTTCGCGTGAGCGCGCGAGCACGGTGACGTCCGCGCCGAGCTGCGCCAGCTCGATGGCGGCGGCACGGCCGATGCCCTGAGAGCCGCCGCATACGAGCGCGTGCCTGCCGGTGAGATCGAGATTCATCCGGCGTGACCTTCGTCGCGTTTTTCTGTCATCTGGGGCAGCAAATTTTCATCGTCTTCGGCAGCGGGCGGTTCGGTCGAACCCAGATCCAATCCCAACTGCGTCGCATCGTCTTCGTCGAGGCCATCAAAGGCGCTGAACTCGGCGTCGAGCAAGGCAGCGCGCGCGCTGTCCTCGTCGTCATACACCAGGGTTTCGCCGCGTGCATCGAACACTTCGGCATTGCCGGATTCGAGCACGCGCAGGCGTGCCCAGACGAGCGTGTCGCCGAGCGCGGCGACCCACCAGCTCTCGAATCGAATATCGGCGTTCTCGTCGTTCATCGCCGCATTGTAATGCCGGTAGAAATTTTTTTGCGCGCGCCTGTCGATTCCACGGGTTCCCATTCGACGTATGTCATGAGAGTCGGGAAAATCCGGTTCAGCATTCCCAACCAGAAGGAGCACGATAATGCGATTTTGCGTGATGGTACGCGCTACCAAGTCCAGCGAAGCCGGGCAGCTGCCGAGCGCAAAGCTGCTCGCCGACATGGGGCGATTCAACGAGGAACTGGTGAAGGCCGGCGTGATGCTGGCCGGCGAGGGCTTGCAGCCGAGCTCCAAGGGGGCACGTCTGCGGTTTTCCGGCGACAAGCGCACAGTCATCGATGGGCCCTTCGCCGAAACCAAGGAGTTGATCGCCGGTTTCTGGCTATGGCAGTGCAAATCCATGGCAGAGGCATTGGAGTGGGCCAAGCGTTGCCCGCGGCCTTTCGAGTTCGGCGATTGCGAGATCGAAATCCGCCAGGTGTTCGAGGCCGAGGATTTCGGCGTCGAATTCACCCCCGAGCTGCGCGAACAGGAAGAACGCCTGCGCGAGCAGGTTGCAAAAAGCACCAATCGTTGAAATCAACCGGAGTACGAAATGCGCTATTTCAGCATCTATACCCCTGATCCGAAAACCAACCCCGCCCGTAAACCCACCGCCGCAGAGCAGGAACGCATGGGTCAATTCATCGGCGAAGCGATAGCGCGCGGCGAATTTGTTTCGGGCGGCGGTTTCCTGCCGCTGAAATCCCACGGTGCTGTCGTGCGGCGCACGAACGGCAAGCCCAGCGTGATCGACGGCCCCTATGCCGAAGCCAAGGAACTGGTCGGCGGCTTCGCCATGTTGCAATACGCCTCGCGCGAAGCGGCGATTGAAGGCGCCAAGCGCTTCATGGACGTAGCCGGCGACGGCGAGTGCATCACTTACGCAATTGCGGACGAAGGCGAGCACTGAGCCGAAGCGACGACGGCTTGTGCCAATCAGCGCTTGTGCGAGGAGCCGGGTAATGCTTTGATCGGCCGGCATGACGGCGGCCGATCCACAGCAAACCATCGCAGCAGTCTGGCGCATCGAGGCGGCGAAGCTCATCGCCGCGCTTTCGCGGATCGTGCGCGACGTCGGTATCGCCGAAGAATTGGCGCAGGACGCGCTGGTCGCGGCACTGGAACAGTGGCCGCAAGACGGTGTTCCCGACAACCCCGGTGCGTGGCTGATGGCGACGGCCAAGCATCGCGCGATCGACAAGCTGCGCCGCGACGAACTGCTGCAACGCAAGCATGCGGAATTGGCGCACGAGCTTGAATCCGTGTTGGGCGAGGCAAACGTGAACGCTGAAGCGGCCCTGGACGATCCATTCGGCGACGATGTGTTGCGTCTTGTGTTCACAGCCTGTCATCCGGTGTTGTCCTCCGAGGCACGCACCGCATTGACGCTGCGTCTGCTCGGTGGCCTGACCACCGACGAAATCGCGCGTGCGTTCCTCGTCCCCGAGTCGACGATCGCCCAACGCATCGTGCGCGCCAAGCGCACGCTGAGTGAGGCGGAAGTGCCATTCGAAGTGCCACACGGTGCCGAAATGACGCAGCGGTTGTGCTCAGTACTCGAAGTGATTTATCTGATTTTCAACGAAGGCTATACCGCGACGGCCGGCGCGGATTGGATGCGGCCGCAATTGTGCGAGGAGGCGCTGCGCCTGGGCCGTATTCTCGCCGGCCTGATGCCTGACGAAGCCGAGGTGCAGGGCTTGATCGCGCTGATGGAGTTGCAAGCCTCGCGTATGCACGCGCGCACCGGGCCGAATGGCGAGCCGATCCTGCTGCTCAAACAAAATCGGGCACGCTGGGATCAACTGCTGATCCACCGCGGACTCAAGACGCTGGCGCGGGCCGAGCGACTGGGCGGTTCGCGCCAGCGCTACACGTTGCAGGCGGCAATCGCGGCATGTCATGCCCGTGCCCGCAACGCCGATGAAACGGATTGGCCGTGCATCGCACAGTTGTACGCCGAACTTGCGAAGGTGGCGCCGTCGCCGGTGGTGGAACTTAACTGCGCCGTTGCGGTGTCGAGGGCGCAAGGTCCGGCGGCGGGACTGGCGCTTGTCGATGCGCTGTTCGCTGAGCCCGCGTTGGGGTCCTATCACCTGCTGCCAACCGTGCGCGGCGATCTGCTCGAAAAACTCGGGCGCAAGGACGAAGCGCGGATGGAGTTCGAACGCGCTGCAGCGCTTACGCGCAACGCGCGCGAACGCGAGCTGTTGCTCGCTCGCGCTGCCGGGTGCGATTAGAAGTCAGCGCTGCCCGGCACGCGCGGGTAGGGGATCGCGTCGCGAATGTTGGCGAGACCGCAGACGTAGACGACCAGGCGCTCGAAGCCGAGGCCAAAGCCGGCATGGGGGACCGTGCCGTAGCGGCGGAAGTCGCGATACCACTGGTAGTGCGCCGGATCGAGCTTGAACTGCGCCATGCGCGCATCGAGCACGTCGAGGCGTTCTTCGCGCTGCGAGCCGCCGATGATCTCGCCGATGCCGGGCGCGAGCACGTCCATCGCGGCGACGGTCTTGCCGTCGTCGTTCAGGCGCATGTAGAACGCCTTGATCGCCTCGGGATAATTCATCAC
>JAFEFD010000317.1 GCA_018240765.1 Pseudomonadota bacterium
CACCGGAGCCTTCCAAGCCCGTCGCCGACGCTGCCGATGCCCCCGCATTGGCCGTTGCCGAGTCGTTCTGATCCGCAAGGCCCCATCCTCGGGGCCTTGTCCTCTCTTCGTCCGCAGGAGGCCTTCATGATCACCATCCCCGGCCAACTGGCCATCAAGACCATCCACGGCAGGAACGGCGACTTCAACGTCGGCCGCCTGGCGACCTCGATCGGCGAGTTCGTCGTGAAGAACGCCGAACTCGATCAGTACCGCGAGGGCAAGTACGACGGTGATTTCGTCATCGTCGAGATTCGCCCCTCCACGTACAACGCCAACGGCCGCATGGTCATCGAGATCCGCGCCCATCTGGGCGGGATGACGCTGTCCAACATCGACGCCCTGAGCCGCGACGAAGCCCGCCGGCTGAGTCCGCAGGAAGTCGATCCAATCGACGAGGAAGCGCAGGCGCCCGCGCCGGCAACGCCCCCGGCCAAGCCGAAGGCGAAGCCGCGTAGTCCGCGCGATCCCCTGGTCGATACCACGCCGTTCGGCAGCGAACCGGCTCCCGTGTCCGCTGCGGCCTCGGCCGAGGCAGACGACGCGGCGCTGTTCGGTGCCTTGTGGCCCCTGGGCGAGACCGTGAAGCTCGATGCGACCGTGGATCGTCGTGTGCTGCGTCAGCAGCGCGACCGTCTCGACAAGCTGGGCTACGAGTTTGCTCCGTTGTCCCAGGACTGGCACCTCAAAGCTGCCTGATCCATCCGCCGCCTTGCGCGGCATTCCGCCACCCGCCGGGGTTCTCCCCCGACGGGGAGGGCTCCGGCCTTTTCTTCAAGGAGACCCTCATGGGCTGGACCTTCGTTCGTCAGACGCGCGATCAGTTGATCCGCGAGCTGCTCGCTCCGCAGGCGTCCGAACGCGCTTGCTGCGAAGTCATCGACCACACGCTGGACGGCGACGTTCTGTGGACCGTGGTTCGCGTCACCGCCAGGCAGGCGGGCGTCATGGGCCTCGCGGCCGGTGAGTCCGTCTGCTACATCGGCTGCCATCTGCTGGAAAGCTCGGGCGGCGATTGGGGCTACAAGTCCCTCGATGAGTCCGTGCATCCGTACTACTACTCGTGCCCGCTGCGCTATCTCGACATGGCGCCGGTGCAAAGCTCCGAGTGGCGCGAGCGGGTTCACCGCTTCCACGCGGGGCGCGCTGTCTAGCGGCACGCATCTTCCTTCACCCAACCGGGGCGAGCACGGCCCCGCGGGCTGTGGTTGCTCCTTCATTTTCAAGAGGACATCACCATGCCTGCACCTTCTTCCGCGAAACCGCTGTACCGCATCGACGAATGTCCCGACCTCATGGCCGACGGTTGCGTCGGTGACGAGCAGGGCAACCTCGTCTTTCTGTCGATCTGGGCGCGCGACACCGCCGTTCAGGAGTTCCTCGCCCGCCTGACCCTCGGCCGGGATGAACAGGGACTGGATCAGTTCCACGTCATGACCGAGCAGGGCGCATCCATCCCGGTCTTCGTCGGCAACGTCGAGAACCTGGAAAAGCGCATCACCCGCGCCTATCGGCGCACGCTGTTCGGTTCGCTGACGAATGTGTGGCTGTTCGATCGTCGCTGCGTGAAGCCAGACAAGGCCAACGCCAGCGCGCTGGCGCTTCTGCCC
>JAFEFD010000318.1 GCA_018240765.1 Pseudomonadota bacterium
ACCGAAAGCGCGCCGATGTACATGATGTTCTTGAACAACTGCCGCTGGCGGGCGTCCGCGTAGGTGCGGTTGCAGATCGCGGTGAGCGGCATGCCGATGACGGTGATGTCGTCACGAAACTTCGATGGCGGCAGTGGTCGCGTCGAGTCGTAGAACAGGTAACCGCCCGGTTCGATCTCGGCGATGTCCGCATCCCAGGTCTGCGGATTCATCGCCACCATCATGTCCACGCCGCCGCGCCGGCCGAGCCAGCCGCGTTCGTTCACGCGCACTTCGTACCAGGTTGGCAGTCCCTGGATGTTCGACGGGAAAATGTTGCGCGGACTCACCGGCACGCCCATGCGCAGGATGGATTTCGCAAACAACTCGTTCGCCGATGCCGAACCCGAGCCGTTGACGTTGGCGAACTTGATGACGAAATCGTTGGTGGCTTGAATCGGTTTCACGCCGCCTCCTTCTTCGCATGCTTGTGGCAGCCAGGCCCCGCGTGCGTCATCTCGAGGAAGAACTTGCGCATGTCCCAGGCCCCGGTCGGGCAGCGTTCGGCGCACAAGCCGCAGTGCAGGCAGACGTCCTCGTCCTTGACCATCACCCTGCCCGTTTTCAGCGAATCGGACACATACAAATCCTGCGTCAGGTTCAACGCCGGCGCGGACAAGTGCGTGCGCACATCCGCTTCTTCGCCGTTCTGCGTGAAGGTGATGCAGTCCATCGGGCAGATGTCCACGCAGGCGTCGCACTCGATGCACACGTCCTTGGTGAACACGGTCTGCACGTCGCAGTTAAGGCAACGCTGCGCTTCGGCAAGCGCGCTCTTGGCGTCAAAGCCGAGTTCGACTTCGGTCTTGATGCTTTTCAGCGTCTGCGCCTTGTCGCGCCACGGCACCGCATAACGCGCGTCGTTGGAGATATCGTTGTCGTAGCTCCACTCGTGAATGCCCATCTTCTGCGAGATCAGGCTGACGCCCGGTTCCGGCCGTTCGCGGATGTCCTCGCCGTTCAGGAACTTGTCGATCGACACCGCCGCGTCGTGACCATGCGCCACGGCCCAGATGATGTTCTTCGGCCCGAATGCGGCGTCACCACCGAAAAACACGTTCGGCAGCGTCGATTGCATCGTGATCTTGTCGACCTTCGGCATGTCCCATTCGGAGTCAAACTCGATACCAATATCGCGCTCGATCCACGGAAACGCGTTCTCCTGACCGACCGCAATCAACACATCGTCGCATTCGAAGAATGCATCCGGTTCGCCGGTCGGGACCAGCTTGCGCCGGCCCTTGGCATCGTGCTCGGCGCGGACTTTCTCGAAGGTCATGCCGGTGAGCTTGCCGTTTTCGTGCACGAAAGTTTTTGGCACGAGGTAATTCAGGATCGGAATGCCCTCGTGCTGTGCATCCTCTTTTTCCCACGGCGAGGCCTTCATTTCCTCGAAGCCCGAGCGCACGATCACCTTCACGTCCTCGCCACCGAGGCGACGCGACGAGCGGCAGCAATCCATCGCGGTGTTGCCGCCGCCGAGCACGATCACGCGCCGGCCAATTTTCTTGACGTGCTCGAAATACACCGACGCCAGCCAGTCCAGGCCGATGTGAATGTTCGCGGCCGCTTCGCGCCGTCCCGGAATTTCCAGATCGCGACCGCGCGGCGCGCCGCTGCCGACGAAGATCGCGTCGAACTTCTGCGCGACCAGATTCTTCATCGAATCGATGCGTGTGTTGCCGCGCAATTCAACGCCAAGATCGAGGATGTAGCCGACTTCCTCGTCGATCACTTCCTCGGGCAGGCGGAAGCGCGGGACCTGCGTGCGCATGAAACCGCCACCCTTGGCATCGGCTTCGAACACGGTGACCTGGTAACCGAGCGGCGCCAGATCGCGCGCGACGGTGAGCGAGGCCGGGCCGCCGCCGACGCAGGCGATGCGCTTGCCGTTTTTCTTCGCGGCGGGCTTGGGCATGCGCGCACGAATCGCGTCGTTATCTTTATTGTCAGCGCAAACGCGCTTTAGGCGGCAGATCGCCACGGGTTCAGGCTTCTCACCATTGTTTTCTTCGACGCGTCCACGCCGGCAGGCTGGCTCGCAGGGGCGATCGCAGGTGCGGCCGAGGATTCCGGGGAAGACGTTCGATTTCCAGTTGATCAGGTACGCGTCGTCATGTCGCCCGGCCGCGATCAGACGTATGTACTCGGGAACCGGCGTATGCGCCGGGCACGCCCACTGGCAATCGACGACCTTGTGGAAGTAGTCGGGTTTGCGAATATCGGTCGGCTTCACGGACTGCTCCACGACAACGCTGTCGCCCCG
>JAFEFD010000319.1 GCA_018240765.1 Pseudomonadota bacterium
GCATCGCATGGTCCCCAAGGCGATTCGTGAAACTGTGCCGAAAAAGGTTCGTTCAATAAAAGGTTCGTTCAATAGGCAAACTGTTCGTTGAGGATGCGATCCTCGAGATTGTGTTCCGGATCGAATAGCAGGGTCACGGATTTCTCGCGCGATTCGCGGATCGTCACTTCGACCACGTCGCGCACTTCGTGCGAGTCGGCGGTCGCGCTGACCGGACGCTTGTATGGATCGAGGATCTCGAATTTGACTTCCGTACCTGCACGCAGGATCGCGCCGCGCCAGCGCCGCGGCCGGAACGGGCTGATCGGCGTGATCGCCAGCACATCGGCACCGAGCGGCAGGATTGGTCCATGCGCCGAAAGGTTGTACGCGGTCGAACCGGCGGACGTGCACACCAGCACGCCATCGCACATCAACTCGTCGATCTTGGTCGCGCCGTTGAGCGAGACACGGATATGCGCGGCTTGCTTGGTCTGGCGCAGCAGCGAGACTTCGTTGAAGGCGAGCGCCGTGGTCGTGGCGCCGGATTCGCCGGCCGTGTCCATGACCAGTGGGTGCAGCAGCGTGGGTTGCGCGCGCGCGAGGCGCTCACGCAGGTCCTCGGCCCGGTACTGGTTCATCAGGAACCCGACCGTACCGAGCTTCATCCCGAACACGGGCTTGCCCAGCGCCAGGTGGCGATGCAGCGTGCGCAGCATGAAGCCGTCGCCGCCAAGTGCAACGATCACATCCGCCTGCTCGGCTGGAACCTCGCCGTAACGCGCGCGCAAATCCGCGAGCGCAGTCTGGGCCTCGTCGGTCTTGGCGGCGGCGAAGGCGATGGTTGTCACGCCGGCCTCACCCGCCCGCCTGCACCAGCTGCGCAAGGCGGCGCACCGCGACCGAGACGATCGGATAGTCGGCGACGAGCTGGCTGCGCATGTCGGCGAACATGCCCAGGGTGAACTTCAGCGCCGGATCGTCGCGATTGAGCCAGGCTTCGACCAGTTCCGCACCGTTGCCATTGCCGCCGCGTCCGATAATCTGCGCAGTCAGCGCACGATGCTGCGAATACAGCTCGTCGCGCAGACTGCCGCGCGCGTGCGCGTGCCAGCGCGATTCGACCGGCAGTTCCTCGATCTTGGCCATGAGCCAGGACAGGTGCAGCGCGTCGCCAAGCGCGAAATAGACTTCCGCCGCGCGCTCGACGCCGAGCTTGTGTTCGGCGGCGACGTGGATGATGTCCAGGCCCGATCCAGGCGTTGGCAGCACGGCGAGATCGGCGGAAAGCGCACCGGGAAAACCCGCCTCGATCCAGCGTTGCTTGTCGGCGTCGAAACGCTGCTTTTCGTGTGGCGTGATGGCCTCGGTCAAGTGTCCGCGCAGTTCGCGCATGCCAGCGTGGTAGCGATCCACGGCCGCGGCGATGTCGAGCGTGGCGTCGGAATGATTGAGGATCCAGCGCGTGGAACCGCGCAGCGCGTTCCAGATCACGAGCAGCGCATCGATCTGCGTGTTGCCGTCTACCTTGCCGTCCAGCGCCTCGATGCCGGCCCAAAGCGCGCGCGCGTCGAACACCTCGCGCGCGATGTTGTAGGCGCGCGCGACCTGCGCCGGCGTCTTGCCGGTGTCCTCGCCCATGCGCATCACGAACGTCGCGCCCATGCGGTTGACCATGGAATTGGTCACCGCGGTGGCGATGATCTCGCGCTTCAGGCGATGGCGCTCCATGTGCGGCGCATATTTTTCCTGCAGCGGAGTGGGGAAATACCGACGCAGTTCTTTCGACAGGTACGGGTCTTCGGGCACATCGGACTCGAGCAATTGCTGGAACAGCACGATCTTCGAATACGACAGCAGGATCGACAGTTCCGGCCTGGTCAGGCCGAGGCCGCGCGCCTTGCGCTCGGCGAACTCGGCGTCGCTGGGCAGGTATTCGATCTGGCGATCGAGCAGGCCCTGGCTTTCCAGCGTGCGGATGAAATGCTGCTTGGCGCCGATGCGCGCGACCGACATGCGCTCCATCAGGCTGATCGCCTGGTTCTGTCGATAGTTGTCGAGCAACACCAGGCGCGCGACCTCGTCGGTCATCGCCGCGATCTCGGCATTACGCGTGTCATAGGTCAATTCGCCACGCTGCACCGCGTCGCCGAGCAGGATCTTGATGTTGACCTCGTGGTCGGAGGTATCCACGCCCGCCGAGTTGTCGATGAAGTCGGTGTTGAGGAGTACGCCATTGAGCGCCGCCTCGATGCGGCCGCGCTGGGTGAAGCCGAGGTTGCCGCCCTCGCCTACCAGCTTGCAGCGCAATTCCTTGCCGTTGATGCGGATCGCGTTGTTGGCTCGGTCGCCGACATCGGCATTGGTTTCGGATTCGGCCTTGACGTAGGTGCCGATGCCGCCGTTCCAGAGCAGGTCGACCGGCGCCTTGAGGATCGCGCGCTTGAGGTCGTTCGGCGACAGTGACTCGACCCCTGCATCGATGCCGAGCGCCTCGCGCACCGGTGCCGATATCGGGATCGACTTCGCGCTGAGCGGATAGATGCCGCCGCCGGCGCTGATCAGCTTGGCGTCGTAGTCGGCCCAGGACGAGCGCGGCAGCTTGAACATGCGCTCGCGTTCGACAAAGGATTTCGCCGCATCCGGATTCGGATCGAGGAAGATGTGGCGATGGTCAAACGCGGCAAGCAGGCGCGTATGGCGCGACAACAGCATGCCGTTGCCGAACACGTCGCCGGACATGTCGCCGATGCCGACGGCGGTGAAGTCCTGGCTCTGGCAATCGCGCGCCAGCGCGCGGAAATGGCGCTTGACCGATTCCCAGCCACCGCGCGCGGTAATGCCCATGCCCTTGTGGTCGTAGCCGACCGAACCGCCCGATGCGAACGCGTCGCCGAGCCAGAAACCATGTTCGGCGGAAATTGCGTTGGCGATATCGGAGAACGTCGCCGTGCCCTTGTCCGCGGCGACGACCAGATACGGATCGTCGGCATCGTGGCGCACGCAATTTTGCGGATGCACGACCTTGCCATCGACCAGGTTGTCGGTGATGTCGAGCATGCCGTTCATGAACAGGCGATAGCAGGCGATGCCCTCTGCCAGTTGCGCGTCGCGGTCACCGCCGACAGGCGGACGCTTGACGAAGAATCCGCCTTTGCTGCCGACTGGCACGATGACGGTGTTCTTGACCATCTGCGCCTTGACCAGGCCGAGCACCTCGGTGCGGAAATCCTCGCGCCGGTCCGACCAGCGCAGGCCTCCGCGCGCGACCGGGCCGAAGCGCAGGTGCACGGCTTCCACGCGCGGGGCGTAGACGAAAATCTCGCGATACGGCTTGGGCTTGGGCAGATCCGGCACCCTGGACGAATCGAACTTGAAACTGATGTATTCACGCGCCTTGCCGCCGGGCGTCTGGAAGTAGCTCGTGCGCAGCATCGCGCCGATCACGCCGAGGAAGCCGCGCAGGATGCGGTCTTCGTCCAGGCTCGCCACGCGATCGAGCAGGATGCGCAGCGCCGCGACGATCGCCTGCATCTGCGCGTCGCGCGTCTGACCGCGCGCATTCACCAGGTCTTCGATGAAAGACGGATGCGCAGTGGCAACTTCGGCCGGCAGCAGGACTTCAAGCTCCTTGCGCAGGCGCTTGCGCGCTCCTTCGAGCACGGTCTTGCCAGAATCTTCGCGTTGCGGATCGAACTTGGCTTCGAAAAACTCCACCAGCAGGCCCGCGATCAGCGGGTAGCGGTTGAGTGTCTCCTCCATGTAGCTTTGCGAGAATGTCGCATTGGTCTGCACGATGTACTTGCAGATGCCGCGCAGCATCGCGACCTGGCGCCAGCCGAGATTCGCGCCGAGGATGAGTTTGTTGAAGCCGTCGCTCTCTGCCGCACCGCGCCAGATGCGCTCAAAGCTGGACTGGAATCCATCGCGTACCTGTTCAAGGTCGAAGCCCATGCGCCCGGCCGGATGCACCTCGAAATCCTGGATCATCGCGGCGCTGTCGCCGAGTTTCATCTCGTAGGGATGCTCGGACACGATCTTCAGGCCCATGTTCTCGAGCATCGGCAACGCTTCGGACAGGGTAATCGGCGCGCCGTAGCGGAACAACTTGAAACGCAGGCTGTCGCCGCCCTTGCCGCTGCGGTACAGCGACAGGCGCAGGTCGTCGGCATCTTTCAGACTGGCGATGGATTCCACGTCCGCCGCCGCGACTTCGGCGCTGACTTCCTCGATGTATCCGGCCGGCAGCGCGCGTCCGAAGCGGCTGGCAAGCTTGCTGCCCTTTTCCTCGCCGTGCTTGCGCACCAGTTCGTCGCGCAGGTTGTCGCGCCAGTTGCGCACGATCTGGGCGATGCTCTCTTCCAGTTGCGCCGTGTCGTAGTGCGGCTTCTCGCCGGGTTTCGGACGCACGATCAGGTGCAGGCGCGCCAATGCGGACTCGCCGACATTGATCGTGGAGTCCATGCGCTCGCCGCGGAACGTGTCCTTGAGCAAGCCCTCGATGCGCTCGCGCACGTCGGCAGTGAAGCGATCGCGCGGCATGTAGATCAGACACGAGAAAAAGCGCCCGTATTTGTCGCTGCGCACGAACAGGCGCGCGCGCGCACGCCCCTGCAAGCCAAGCACGCCCATGGCGGTGGCGAACAACTCGTCCTCGCTGGCCTGGAACAGTTCGTCGCGCGGCAGGGTTTCGAGGATGTGGCGAAGGTTCTTGCCCGAATGCGAATCGCGGCGCAGACCGGAACGATCCATCACCGCCTCGAACTTGTGCCGCAGCAGCGGGATTTCCCACGGCCGGCGCGCATACGCGCTCGAAGTGAACAGGCCGAGGAAGCGGCGCTCGGCCACCGGCACGCCGCGCGCGTCGAACTCGAGCACGCCGATGTAATCCATGTAGCCGGAGCGGTGCACGCTGGAACGCGCGTTGGTCTTGGTCAGGATGAGGGCGTCGATTGCGCCGGACTGCGGCAGGTCGCGCGCAGCCAGCGACTTGAGCGAGCGCGGCGCGACGGAGCGTTCGCTGCCGTGCAGGATGCCAAGACCCGAGCCATCCACCGCGAGCAGCACTTGCTCGCCGCCGGACTGACCGACGCGGTATTCGCGATAACCCAGGAAGGTGAAATGATCGGCAGCGGCCCAGCGCAGGAATTCCTGCGCCTCGGCAATACCGGCCGCGTCCAGCGGCAGTTTCTGCTTGCCCAGGTCATCGGCGATCGCCAGCATCTTGTCGCGCATCGCCGGCCAGTCGCGATTGCACACGGCAACGTCATCCAGCGCGGCGCGCACGGAATTTTCCAGGCGCGCGCGTTCGGCCGGGTCGGCGACGCGATCGATCTCGAAATGCATCAGCGACTCGGCCTTGCCCTTGCCGCCTTCCGCAGCGAACGCGAGCACGTTGCCGCCGGCGTCACGCTCGACGCTGTACACCGGATGCGCTACCAGATGCACGTTCAAGCCGGCCTGCCCGACCGCAATGCCGACCGAATCGACCAGGAACGGCATGTCGTCGGTGACGATGTCGATGATCGTGTGTGCGGACTCGTAGCCATCGGCGTCCTGTGCCGGGTTCGATACACGCAGATTCGGCGTGCCGGGTTTGCGCACGCGCGCGAACTCCAGCAAACCGCGCATCATCCCGGCCCAGCCGGCAACGTCATGCGCGCGTACGTCTTCGGCATCGATGCGGCGGAAGAAGTGTTCGGTGAATGGTCGCGCCAGTGGCGTCGACGTGGCGCCAAGCGTCGCCAGGACCGCATGCGAAAGGGAGTCGTCGGCGGGCGCCGCGGCGCTGGAATTGGCGTTCATGGGAATCCGTCCGGAACGGGAAATTCGGGACGTCAAGGATACCGCCTGGGGCCGGGCATTCGCCAGCACGCAACGCGCCGGCACGATGAAAAATCCCATGCCGCCACGGGTTTTTATGCGGTTATTGTAGAATTCCCCTCAGGCGGGCAGCAGGCAAGTCGAAGCATGGCGACCCTCAAGCCGGACAGCAACGCGCAGCCGCCATACAAGCCGGCGTTCTTCGCGCGCCTGTCGGTTCTGTTTGCTATCACCGCAACGCTGCTGCTGACCCTCACCCTTTTCATCTGGCACACGCTGGACCGCCTCGTCGCCGAGAACGAATGGGTGACGCATACCTACGAGGTGATGGAGCGCACGGAGGCGGTGATTTCACGCCTGCGTGCGATGCAGGCCGATGCCATCGCCTATGCGGCGACCGGCGATGTCGCGCGCCGCGGCGAATTCGAGGACATGGCTCCCCTGCTCGACGCGGAATTGAACGCGCTCGCCGACCTGGTGCGGGACAATCCCGTCCAGGCCCGCCGCATGGCCGACTTCACGGCCTCCATTCGCCAGGAGCAGTCCGAGTCCCTGCAACTGGTGCAGGACCGGCGCAAATCCGGATCGCGCCCCGCCGAGATGCCCGATATCGGCCTGGCCAAGATCCGCGGCTTGTCGGGGGGCATCCTTGCGGAGGAAAACCGTCTGCTCAACGAGCGCAATCAGGATAGCGCGCGCAGCGCCCTGATAACCCGCTCGATCGCCGCTGTCGCGCTAATGGTGAGCCTGCTTGCTCTCGCACTCGCCTATTGGCTGGTGCTGCGCTCTCATCGCGTGGAGCAGGCCGCCCGCGCCGGATTGAACGACGCCAATATGCGTTTGAACCAATCCCTCGCCGACGCACGGGACATGAGCGAAACCATGTCCAAACTGGCAACGTTCGGTGAATTGCTGCACGGCTGCCAGACCCTGGACGAAGTCCGCGAAGGCATCGGCAAGTCGCTGGGCGGCCTGCTACCGCAGCTTGGCGGGCGCATGGCCCTGATCAATCCTTCGCAAAACCTGGCCGCGATCGGCGCGCATTGGGGCCGGCATGGCCTGCTCGCCGAATCGGTGTTCGCGCCCGAAGACTGCTGGGCGCTGCGCCGCGGGCAGGCTTATCCCCTGGCGGGGACGACACCGAGTTTTTCGTGCAAGCACGTGCAATGGCCGAATCCGGATTCTCCCGACGCCAGCTACCTGTGCGTACCGCTGGCCGCGCACAACGAGATGATCGGCGTGCTCACGTTCGATGGCGAACGCGCGCCAACCGCGGACGAGCGCCGCATCGCGCTCGCCGCTGCCGAGCAATTGTCGCTGGCGCTGGCGAATCTGCGCCTGAAGGAAACCCTGCGTACGCAATCGATCCGCGATCCGCTGACTGGCCTGTTCAACCGGCGTTACCTGGAAGTTTCGCTGGAACGCGAACTGCAGCGCAGTGCGCGGCGTTCGCAGACTCTGGCCGTGCTCATGCTCGACATCGACCACTTCAAGCGATTCAACGACAGCCATGGCCACGAGGCCGGCGATGCCCTGCTCGCGCAATTCGCCGAAGTGCTCAAGCGCGCGGCCCGATCCGAAGATATCGCCTGCCGCTACGGCGGCGAGGAATTCACCGTGATCCTGCTCGAAGCCGACGGCGCGACCGCGCAACGCCGCGCCGAGACCATCCGCCAGGCCACGACCGACATGAGCGTGACGTATCGGCAGCAGCAGTTGCCGCATGTGACCGTCTCGATCGGCGTGGCGGTATACCCGCGCGACGCACAGACACCGGCCGACCTGTTGCGCCGCGCCGATACCGCGCTGTACCTGGCCAAGGCAGCAGGGCGCAATCGCGTCGCCAGCGCGGACAGCGATTCGTCCGACGCCGAAACGCTCGCCTGACGGCAATCCCGTTCAGCGCAACCCGGTTTCGTTGCGTGCGATCACCATGCGCTGGATTTCAGACGTACCTTCGTAAATCTCGGTGATCTTGGCATCGCGGAAATAACGCTCCAGCGGCATTTCCTTGGAGTAGCCCATGCCGCCGTGGATTTGCACGGCTTGATGGGTGATCCACATCGCGGCTTCCGACGCGGTAAGCTTTGCCACCGCGGCTTCCGTCGAGAAACGCCCGCCCTGCTGCTTCGTCCAGGCCGCACGCAGGGTCAGCCAATGTGCGGCGTCGAGCCGGCATTTCATGTCCGCGATCTTCTGCTGGATCATCTGGAACGAGCCGATGGACTGCCCGAA
>JAFEFD010000031.1 GCA_018240765.1 Pseudomonadota bacterium
GCGCTCGCCGGTGCGGACTGTGGCCATGATCCCCTCCTGTGGGTACGCCGCGGGCGTCGTTCGAACGCTCGTTCGAAGGGGATTATGCGCTTGCCGTCACACACTTCGCTTGCGGCGGCGCAACACGCGCCGCCGGCACCTTGTTTACCGCTCAGCCCGCCTTTGCAGCCTTCTTTGCTTCCGGTTTCTTCTCCGGCAACGGCTTGAGCATGTCGTCCATGGACTTGGCCATGTCCGAGAACTTGTAGGCCGGCAACGCAAACGTCCAGCCGGAAAACGTCTTGTTCAGGCTGGCAATTTCCTTGTTCAACGCAGCGATACGGTCGCTGCGGTCCCTGGCCGCATCGCTCACCGCCAGAGGTTTGGCCACATCGGATGCTGCCTTCGCATTTGCCTTGGCTTGCGTGCCGGTCGTGGATTTCTCGCTTTCGACCTTCTTGTTCGCGGCTTCGACGGCCGCGTCGTACTCGGCTTTCGCCTTCGCCTGTTCGGCGTCAACCCAGTCATTCGCGGCGGTTTCGTCCAGATGCGCGGCGAACTGCGCGTAGTCCTTGCCGCCCTGCTCCCAGCCGGTGGCGTCGATGACCAGTCCGTCGAATGCAGCGTATTCGTTCTTCCACGCCTTGTCCGGCGCGACCATGTCCTTGGCCGCAAATACGTCGTCTGCATTCAGGCCGGCCAGCACCGACCCCAATTCGTTGGCGACGAATTCGGAAGCGACCTCGCGCCCCTTCGGCACGTCGGCAACCTTGAAGTTGGCATCGCCTTGCGCATCCTTGTAGATCTTCAGGGTCTTGCCGTCGGGATTCGTCAGCGTCACCGAGCGCAGGCGCGTGGAAGCAATGTCGGCAACGGTTCGCTGCTCCCAATCCGCCATGCTCTTGGCAACGGTAAGGTTTCCGCCAGCGAGCCAGGATTGCGCATCACCTGCGCGGCGAACGAAAGTGCCGCCACCGCCCGCGCCATTGAAATTGCCGATGATGATGGCCAAGGGCTTGGACAAGCCGCCGAGCGTGACCAGCACGCCGGTCGCCTTGTCATCCTTGACGTCATCCACGCCGAGCTCCGCATACAGTTTCGGATTGGACGTCTTGGCTTCGGTCAACGTGGCCTGGTCGAGCTTGATCAGGAATTCGCGCACCTTGGCCAGATCCGCCGGATAGCCGGATTTTTCGACGATGCTCCAGCCGTCGGTGCCGCGCATGAGTTCGGCCAGCACCTTGCCGCCGGCGCCGGTCAGGGTAATCGCGTTGACGTCGTTCACGTGATCATGCAATTCGGGCAGCAGCGGCTGCGCTTGCGCTGCCACACCGGTCTGCGGTGCGTTCGACGAATTGATGTACCAGGCCGCGATCAGGGCGACGATGGCGAAGGCAACCAGAATGGCTAGTTTCTTCGAGCTCATTGCAATCTCCTCAAGCCGCAACGCGCTTGCGGCGCTTCCATGCGGCGAACAGCAAGGCCGCGATGGTGATCAGGATCGGCATCAGCGCGATGTTGATGAATTTCAGGCGCGTGCCGAGCGCGTCGATGTCCTTGTCCAGGTCGCGCTGCACCTGGCGCAACTGCTTGCGGATCTCGACCTTCTTCTGCAGGAAACTCTGCAACTCGCCCTGCTGCGCCGGCGACAGGATCATCTCGCTGCCTTTGGTCTTGCCGCTTTGCAGCTCGGTGAGCTTGCGTTCGGTGTCGGCCAACTGCTGTTGCAGTTCCTGTTCCTTGCCGCGGAAGTTTTCCTGCGCGGCGCGCTTCATGTCCTCGACCACGGTGAAGGGCCGTTGCGAGGTGGCGCGGCCGCGGATGGAGATAAGGTCAGACGAGCCGGCGAGGTTATCCACCGCATTGATGAAAAAGTCACCGTTGTTGGCAAACGCATTCATGATCTTCTGGCCGAAGAACGGCTGCACCTGCACCCACAGGCGATCGGCCAGCATGTCGGTATCGGCGACGAGGATGATCTCGCCCTTTTCCTTGGCCTGCGCGATGTGGCCGGCATCCTTGCGCTCCGGGAACGCGCTGCTGAAATTCCCTTCGAGGCGGCCGGCGATGACGTAATGTTCGTGCGTCGGCGCATAGCCGTTGAGCAAAACGCTCGGATCGGGCAGGAACTTCACCCGCGTGCTGTCCACCGGCATCGCGTCGTCGCTGCTCTGGATCAGCGGCGTAAGCGTGTATTTCGAATCCTTGGCCAGGGAAAAATAACCGGCGCTGGACACATTGATGGTGTCGAGGTTGGCGGTAACCACGTCGCTGGCGTTCAGGCTGCGCTTGCCGAAGCCGATGATGGCAGGGTCCGCCACCGGCGGCGCCCCGGGTTGCGTGCTGATCTGCAAACCCTGCGCGCGGTCGAGGATCACCTTGTGCGGGTCGTAGTCAACGCCCCA
>JAFEFD010000320.1 GCA_018240765.1 Pseudomonadota bacterium
GGCGAGAACTCGCACAACGAACAGTCGCGCCGCTTTTACGGCGACAAGAATCCGCGCGTGCACCCGCTGACGATCCTGCGCGTGATGGCGAATGCGCCGGCCTGCCATGTCGGCATCGAGTTCGGATTGCGCGGCCCGACCTTTGCCATGGTCAGCGCCTGTGCCTCGGCCAACCACGCGATGAGCCAGGCCTTTGACATGGTGCGCAGCGGCCGCGTCGCCGTCGCCGTGACTGGCGGCAGCGAGGCCTGCATCACCGAGCCGACGCTGAAGGCCTGGGAGGCGATGCGCGTCACCGCCGACGACACCTGCCGGCCGTTCTGCAAGCAGCGCCGTGGCATGGTGCTGGGCGAAGGCGCGGGCATCTACGTGCTCGAGGAATGGGAGCACGCGAAGGCGCGCGGCGCGAACATCCTCGCCGAATTCGCGGGCAGCGGCATGACCGCGGACGCCGTCGACATGGTATTCCCGGCGCAGGCCACGGTCGCGCGCGCGATGGAACTTGCGCTCAGCGACGCCGGGCTCGCCCCCGAGGGCGTCGATTACATCAACGCCCACGGCACCGGCACGCCGGCGAACGATCCGACCGAGACGAAGGCAATACATCTGGCGTTCGGCGCGCATGCCGACAAGCTTGCGGTATCCTCGACCAAGTCCACGCACGGCCATGCGCTCGGCGCGGCCGGCGCGATCGAACTCGTCGCCGCCATTGGCGCACTTCGCGATGGCGTGATCCCGCCAACCGCGAACTTCATCGACGCCGATCCCGAATGCGATCTCGACTATGTCCCGAATACACCGCGCGAAAAGTCCGTGCGCGCCGTCCTCAGCAATTCCTTTGCATTCGGCGGATTGAACTGTGTAGTTGCGCTGAAGTCGGCGTGAGGGAATGCTTTTCCCTTCTCCCGCTGGCGGGAGAAGGTGCCGAAGGCGGATGAGGGTGGCACAACCGAAAACGCGTACAAACCTGCCCACCCTCACCCGGCGCGATATGCGCGCCGGCCTCTCCCGCCAGCGGGAGAGGCAAGTTTCCGGAATCCGACGTGCCCTCCTTCCGCTACCTGCAACTCGACGTCTTCCCGGCCTCTCCCGGCGGCGGCAATCCGCTCGGCGTCGTGTTCGGCTCGACCGAATTCGATGCGGCGCAGATGCAGCGCATCGCACGCTGGCTGAATATCGTGGAGACGACGTTCGTACAGCCGCCGGATGATGCGAACGTGGATTACCGCCTGCGCATCTTCATGCCACATGCGGAAATCCCCTTTGCGGGACACCCGACCATCGGCAGTGCGCATGCCGTGCTCGAATGCGGTTTCGCGCACCCGCGCGACGGACAATTGATGCAGCAATGCGGCGCGGGATTGTTGCCGATCCGCATCGAAGGCGACGTCGCCACGCGCGAATTGTTCGTGCGCGCGCCCGCTGCGCGCATCGCGCGCGAAGGATCGAAAGATGCATCTTTGCGCGCCGCGCTCGGTTTTCAGGAACTTGGGAAACTCGTACCCGCCTTGATCGATGGCGGCCGACGCTGGTGGATCGCCGAGTTCGGGGATGAAGCTGCAGTGCGTTCGTGGCAACCGAACCATGCGGCCATCAAGGCGCTGGCGCGCGCGGACGCGTGCATGGGCCTGTGCGTTTTCGCGCGCTGCAAGAATCCGGATTACGATATCGTTGTGCGGGCGTTTCCGGCCGGCGCCGGCATCGTCGAAGACCCCGCTTCCGGCGCCGCGAACGGACTTATCGCAGCCTACATCGCGCAAGCAGAGCCGTCAGGTCCGCTCGCGCGCGGCTACCGCGTCAGCCAAGGCCGCGAGATGGGCCATGACGCAGCACTCGCCGTGCGCATCGACGCCGACGGGACGGTCTGGGTCGGCGGACGGACCCGAACAGTGATTTCGGGGACGCTCGACTGGGCGTGATCAGACTTGCCGCTTGAGTTCCGCGGCAACCGCTTCGGCTGCTTTCAATGTCTCCGCGATGTCCGCCCGCGTATGCGCGGTGGACACGAACAGGTTCTCGTAGGCGCCGGGATGGAACAGCACGCCGCGGGCGAGCATGCCGCGCCACCACACGTCGAAAATCTTCTGGTCGGCGTGGCGTTCGGCATCGCGGTAGTTGTGGATCGGCTCGTTCGCGAACCACACCTGCATCAGCGGGCCGAGGCCGACGACGTAGGCCGGCA
>JAFEFD010000321.1 GCA_018240765.1 Pseudomonadota bacterium
AGGCGCTCTTGTCCCCAAGTCTCCCCAGCGGAGAGCATTGTCAAATCACTGGGAGAGAACTGTATTCGGGTTTGTCGGCCAGCGTGAGTGTAAGGATTTTATAAGGCAGTCCGGCTCAATCCGCTACCAGCCGATAGCCGACGCCGGATTCGGTGAGGATCAGCTGCGGATTGCCCGGATCGCGTTCGATCTTCTGCCGCAACTGGCCGATGTATACGCGCACGAACTGCGTGTCGGTCACCGCACTGCCCCAGGCCGCGGCGAGCAGCTGTTTGTGGGTGACCACTTGCCCGGCATGTCGCGCCAGGGCACGCAACAAGTCGTATTCCTTGCGCGTGAGGCGCACTTCGCGACCGCCGACGCTCACGCGCCGGCGCTCGAAATCGATTTCCAGGTCGCCGCCCGAATACGTGGTGGACTCGGCACGGCTTTGGCGGTGACGCAGCGCCGCGCGCACGCGCGCGAGCAGCTCGCCGGTGTGGAAGGGTTTGACCACGTAATCGTCCGCGCCGATATCCAGTGCCGCGATGCGCTCGTTCTCGGCTTCGCGCGCGGACAGCACGATGATCGGCACCTGGGTCCACTTGCGCAGCGCCTGGATGACCTCCTTGCCGTCCATGTCCGGCAAGCCCAGGTCAAGCACGATCGCATCCGGCGCCCAGCCCGCGGCCTGCGCCAGCGCCTCGCTGCCGGTGTAGGCGTCGGTCACTTCATAACCGGCGGCGATGAGCGACGGCTTGAGCACACGCACGATCGGCGCTTCGTCATCGACGATCATCACGCGCGCGAGGGCCGGGCTCATTCGCTGGTCCCTTGAATGGCGTGTGCTGGCAGATCCACTTCGATGCGCGTGCCGTGACCGTCGCGCAGCGGACTGGTCGCGTGGATGCTGCCGCCGAATGCCTCGACCAGGCCACGCGCAACGGCAAGGCCGAGGCCGATTCCGGAGCCGCGCCGGCGATCGCCACCGCCACGGAAGAATTTGTCGAACACATGCGGCAGGTCCGCAGCCGGGATGCCATTGCCGTCATCCTCCACCGCCAGGCGTGCGCGGCCCGCCGCGGTTTCCACCCGCGCCACGATGCGCGCATCCGGCGGTGTGTGTGCGACCGTATTTTCGATGAGGTTGACCAAGACCTGCTCCAGCAAAACCGGATCCACGTTGACATGTTCGCACGTCGCGGGAAACACGCGCACGATGTTGCGCCCGGCCAATCGCCGCTCGAGCCGGCGCAATGCCGCCGACATCGGCTCGCGTGGATCCACCAAGTAACGGCTGACCTGCAACGCACCGGACTCCAGCCGCGTCATTTCCAGCAGGTTTGCAAGATAACGGTTCAGGCGTTCGGATTCGTCCTGGATCACGGTCAGCAGGTCGCGGCGCGTGGCGGCGTCGAACTTTTGCTCGTATTCCAGCAGCGAGGTGGCCGAGGCAAGGATCGTGGACAACGGCGTGCGCAGATCGTGCGACAGCGACGACAGCAGGGCGGTGCGCAAGCCTTCCTTTTCGGCAACCACGCGCGCTTCGGCGATCTCCGCGATCAGGCGCGCGCGATCAATCGC
>JAFEFD010000322.1 GCA_018240765.1 Pseudomonadota bacterium
GCCATGCGCACGCTGGGAAAATTCACCGAATTGTGGACGTTGCCGTTTTCCAGGAATTCGCGCAGTTGATCGACAACCATCAGCGCGCAATTCTCCTCGGCCTCGCCGGTGGACGCGCCCAGATGCGGCAATCCGATCACGCGCGCGTTGCCGACGAGATCGGCACTGGGAAAATCGGTGACGTAGCGGCCGATGCGGCCGCTTGCGAGTCCCGCCGCCAGCGTGGCCTGATCGACGATGCCTTCGCGCGCGAAGTTGAGTACGACAGTTCCCGGCCGCACCACATCCAGCGACGCTGCGCCGAATACACCGCGCGTGGCATCGTTGAGCGGCACGTGGAAGGTGATGTAATCCGATGCCGCATACAACTCGTTCAGCGATCCGGCCTTGGCGACATCCGCCGACAGCGCCCAGGCGCCATCCACCGTCATGTGTGGATCGAAACCGAGTACGCGCATGCCGAGCGCGTGCGCCGCGTTGGCGACCTTCACGCCGATCGCGCCGAGGCCGACGACACCGAGCGTCTTGCCCGCGAGCTCGGAACCGACGAAGCGTTTTTTCTCGGCTTCGACCTTGTGATGCAGGTCGTCGCCAGCGTGCAACCCGCCGACGAAGGCGAGCGCAGAATCAAGGTTGCGCGCGGCGATCAGCATGCCGGCGACAACGAGTTCCTTGACCGCGTTCGCGTTCGCGCCCGGCGCGTTGAACACCGGCACCCCGCGCTGGCTGAATTCGGCGACCGGAATATTGTTCGTGCCCGCGCCCGCGCGCGCGACGGCCTTGATCGATGCGGCCAATGGCTTGCCATGCAGGTCGGCGGAACGCAGAAGCAGCGCGTCCGGCGCGGCAACCTCGTTCGCCACCGAGTACAAGTTCGCGGGCAGGCGGTCGAGTCCGTTGCGCGAGATATTGTTGAGGGTCTGAATGGCGAACATCAAGCGTTCCTCGCGGCAAAGTCCTGCATGAAACCGACCAGCGCCTGCACGCCTTCCAGCGGCATCGCGTTGTAGAGCGAGGCGCGCATGCCGCCGACAGCGCGATGACCCTTGAGCGCCATGAGACCCGCGGCTTCGGCTTCCTTCAGGAACTGCGCGTCGAGTTCTTCGCGCGGCAGGGTGAACGGCACATTCATCCACGACCGCGCGGATTTTTCCACCGGGTTCGTGTAGAAATTCGAACTATCGATAGTGCCGTAAAGCAGATCGGCCTTGGCGCGGTTGCGTTCGCCCATCGCGGCAACGCCGCCTTGTTCCAGCAGCCATTCGAAC
Source organism: Pseudomonadota bacterium (assembly GCA_018240765.1). GTDB lineage: Bacteria > Pseudomonadota > Gammaproteobacteria > Xanthomonadales > Rhodanobacteraceae > Rudaea. The sequence continues at coordinate 1,269 of JAFEFD010000322.1, forward strand.
ACCAGCCCGGCGAGATACCAGCCGAACGTGTTCGGCGTATTGAGCATGGATTCATTCGCCGCATGTTCGGCGTAGTTGAAAATCTTCGGGATGTCTTTTGGGCAACGCGCGAGCAGATCTTCGCGCACGATCATCACCACGAGGCCCGATGCACCGATGTTCTTCTGCGCGCCGGCGTAGATGATGCCGAACTTCGACACGTCGATCGGCCGCGACAGGATGTTCGAGGACATGTCCGCGACCAGCGGCAGATTGCCGACGTCGGGTACATCATGGAACTCGACGCCGTGAATGGTTTCGTTCGGCGTGTAATGAACGTAGGCGGCATCCGCATCAAGCTGCCACGATGCGCGCGCTGGAATCGCGGTGAACTTTCCGCCCTCGCCGCTGGCTGCGATGCGCACTTGCGCCAGCGGTTTGGCCTCTTTCGCCGCCTTCTCGCCCCAATGGCCGGTGACGACGTAATCGACGTTCTGGTCACGGCGCGCGAAATTCATCGGAATCTGGGCGAAATGTTGCGTCGCACCGCCCTGCAGGAACAGGACCTTGTAGTTGGCCGGGATGGCCATCAGGGCACGCAAATCCTGTTCGGACTTTTGCGCCACGGCAATGAAGTCCTTGCCGCGATGGCTGATTTCCATGACGCTGGCGCGGGCTTTCCCCCACTCCAGCATCTCGGACTGGGCCCTGCGCAAAACGGATTCCGGCAACGCCGCGGGACCGGCGCTGAAGTTGTAGGTGCGGCTCATGCGTGACTCCAGAAGGAGTCTCATTATGCCGCAGCGCAGCAGTTACGCAACCGCTGACGGCGGGGAGTCATTCTGGCGCGCAAACCCGCGCTCGAGCAATGCTTCGAATTGGTCCAGCGGCAGTGCCGGCGCATACAGGAATCCTTGCGCCACGGTACAGCCCAGATCGCGCAGCAAATCGGCCTGTTCCGCGGTTTCGACCCCTTCGGCGATCAAGTCAAGGTGCATGTCTTCGGCGAACGCGGCAATCGTGCGCACGATTGCGCGGTGGCGGAAATTCGACACCATGTCGCGGACGAAGCTGCGGTCGATTTTCAGGGCATCGAACGGCGACTCGGCAAACGAATCCAGCGACGAGTAGCCGGTTCCGAAATCATCGACCACGAGCGACACGCCCAGTTGCTTCAGGCCATGCAACGTTTGCGCCGCTTCCTCGCGACCGCGCCGGAACACGGTTTCGGTGATCTCCAGCGCCAGCGTGGAAGGATCCGCGCCGGTGCGCCGCAACACGTTGCGCAGGTGTTCGATCAGGTTCTGGTCGGCGAACTGGCGGTCATCGATGTTGACGCTGGCGCGCAGGCGCGCGTGCGCCGGCAGGCGCCTTTGCCAGCGCAGCAGGTTCTGGCAGACCTGCTCCAGCACCCACCAGTCCATTGCGACCAGGGTTCCGGTTTCACCGGCAACCTCGAGGAATTCACCTGGCAACAGCAGGCCGCGCTGCGGATGCTCCCAGCGCACCAGCGCCTCGAAACCCTGCACGCGGCCGTTGCGCAGGTCCACGATCGGTTGATGGAAGATGCGGAATTCGCCGCGCTCGACGGCGAAACGAAGATCCGTTTCCAGCTTCAGGCGCTCGCGCGCGGCCGCATGCATGGCATCGTCGAAAATGACATACGCCGACTTGCCGCCGGCCTTGGCGCGATACATCGCAGTATCGGCATCGCGCAGCAACTGATCCGGCGACTGGTAATCGGCGTGACCCAGCACGACGCCGACGCTGGCTCCGGAAAACACGCGGTGACCGCGCACCTCGAACGAACCGGCCAGGAGTGCGAGCACGCGCTGGGCCAGTTGTTCGGCGCGCCCGCGCGGACATACACCATGCGGCAGCAGGGTGAACTCGTCGCCACCGTAACGTGCGACGAGGCATTGGGTGCCCAGATTCGCGCTCAAGGTTTCGGCGATTTGCATCAGCAGGTCGTCGCCGGAGGCGTGGCCCAGGCTGTCGTTGACCAGCTTGAATCCATCCAGGTCCAGGAACAGCACCGCGTAGTGGTAATCGCCACTCGCGTGCGCGTGGGCAATCGCCTGTTCGAGTTGGCGCTCGAAGTAAACGCGATTGGACAATCCGGTCAACTGGTCGTGGGATGCGTTGTGTTCCAACTCGCGCTGCACGCGCAACTGCGCAGTCACGTCGCGAATCGTGCCGCTGGTGTAGCGCTTGCCGTGCATCTCCACCTGGCCGGCGCTGACCACAACCTGTATGCGAGCCCCATCCTTGCGCATCAGCACGATGCAGTAATCGCCATTGCTCGGCTCGCCCCCGCTACGGCGGCGATAGCGGTCTTCCTGGTGTTCAAGCGACTCCGGCGGAACGAGCAGGCGGAAATCGGAGCCGACAAGTTCGTCTTCGCGATAACCGAACAAGGCGGCAAACGCGGCGTTGACGTAGGTGTAGCGGTCCTCCAGCATCATGTACACGCCGACCTGGCTGTGTTCGACCAGGGTGCGATAACGTGCCTCGGAGTCCTTGAGCGCGATTTCGGCGCGGCGGCGCGCGCTGATGTCCTGCGCAGAACCCTCGGTCCACACGATCCTGCCCTCGTTGTCCCGGATCGCCTGCGCGCGGACTTCCGTGGGAATCATGCTGCCATCCTTGCGGCACGCATCGAATTCGAAAGTCACCGGCTCACGGCTTGCGGCCAGTTGCGCCAGCACGTACTTGCGGCTGTCGGGATTGGCATAGAAGTCGCCGATGCCGCGCCCGGATTCGAGCAGTTCCGACGCGTCGGCATAGCCGAGGATGCGCGCGAACGCATCGTTGGCGGCGACGATGCGCCCATCCAGGTGCGAGCGGAACATGCCCGACACCGCGTTCTGGAACAGTTCGCGGTAGGTGCGCTCGGCCCATTCCAGCGCTTCGCGCTGGCGATGCTCCTCGGTGACATCGCGCGCGGTGCCGGTGCTTGCCACCTCGCCTTCGTAATCGACCGCGCCGGCGTGCACGTGCAGCAGCCGGCGCGTGCCGTCCTTGCGGATCATCACCGTATCGTAGGTCTGCACCGCATACGAACCGCCGGCGCGTTCGTTGCGGCGGACCGTCTGTTCGGCCATCGCTTCCGGCGCGATCAGCTTCAGGTAATTCGTGCCGATCAATTCGTCGGCGCGGTACCCCAGAGTCTGCGCCATCGCCTCGTTGATGAAACCGATGCTACCGTCGTGCCGGATCAGGAAGACACCGTCGTGACTGCTGTCAACAAGGGTGCGGTACATGTTCTCGGACTGGCGCAGGCGCTCCTCCGCCTCGACCTGCGCACCGATGTCCATGATCGAGCCTTCGTAAAACAGCAGATGGCCTTCGCCATCGCGCACGCAGCGCGAATTTTCCGAAATCCATACCACGCTGCCATCGCGGCGGCGGATCTGAACGCGCTGATTCTCGAAATGCCCATCCGCGTGCAGGCGTTCGATCAGGGATACGGCGACAGCCGGATCGGCATAAAGATCGCGGGCACGCCGGTCATGTGCTTCGCTCAGCATTTGCGCCGGCGATTCATAACCGAAAATGCGCGCCAAGGCGGGGTTCACGTCGATCAGTCCGCCCTCGGGCAAACTGCGGTAGAAACCTTCCGCGCTGGACATGAACAGGGAACGGTAACTGCCCGGATCGACTTCCACGGGAGCGTCCTGCGCGGCTGCCGACTCCAGACGCTGGAACACAGCAAGCACCAGGCGCCGCCCTTCGTGCTCGAAGAATTCGCAGTACAGGTTGGCGGCAAATTCGCTGCGGGCAAGGTTGCGGAA
>JAFEFD010000323.1 GCA_018240765.1 Pseudomonadota bacterium
CGTGGCACAGCGAGGAAGGCGGCTGGCCCGGAGGACACGGCGAGAAGCCGCAGGTCGGCGTCGAGGTGGTGCGCTCTTCGCGGTCAAACAGGCTGATACCGACGACGTCGCAGGACAGGCCCTTCTTGAAAACGGACTCGAACGGCGGAATGACCGTGGCGCTGCCCGAATTGGGCGGATCGACATAGAAACGCTTGGTCGGGAAGGTGACAACCCAATCCGAGCCCACGCTGCCGTTGGCCGCGCTCTGCCACTGGTTGTACAGGTTGTTGGCGGAGAACACGGCGCTGACCGCGTCGATGCCCTGGCTTGGCGCAACGTTGGTCGGGTACACGGCGGTGATCAGGCTGCCATTGTTGAAAACAAAGGCGGTCGCAGTGTTCGGGTTGGCGTCGTTGACGTTACCCAGACTCGGCTCGAGGCTGCCGGTACCGCGGGCAAGCGTGGTGGCGGTGAAGCCATCAAGCGCATCCGCATTGTAGGTGTAGTAGGTACCGTGGCCGACATTGACCACCGCCGCCGCGCCAAACAGGCCGGAGGTCGGGGCCGTAACGGCAGCGAAGCTAGCCGCTTCGAAGTCGCCTTCCGCATCCGCGCAATCCGGCGGCACGCCGTTCTTGTGCGTGATGTCGGCGTACAGGTTGCTGGCCGGGTCGATGTCGCCCATCGAGATCATTTCGAAATGACCTTCGTTTGTGCGGCTGTCGCCGGTCGGGCCGCCATCGGACGGGCTGGTATAGGCATAATGCAGGAACGGCTGGAAGCCAGCCGGGACACCGGCCGCGGTCTGACCGAACGCCGGAGCGGTGCAGGTGTTGTCGAGGGAGAAGATGCCAGCGCCGGTACCGGAAACGCCGGCATCGGACAGCTTGAACACGGTGGCAGTCCACACGTCGTACTTGGACAGGAACAAGTTGAAGTCGAGCACTTCGCGGCTGTTATAGCCTTCGAGGAAGCGCACCTTCACCGCCTTCGCGTTACCGGTGGTGTTCACCACCGA
>JAFEFD010000324.1 GCA_018240765.1 Pseudomonadota bacterium
AAGCCCGAATACGGCGATCCGGCCAAGGCGAAGCGGCCGAATGTGATCAGCCGCGCCGTGCAGATGGGTTTGCCGGCGCTCGCGCTCACGGACGAAAGCAACCTGTTCGCGCTGGTGAAGTTCTACCGCGCCGCCGAGGCCAACGGCGTCAAGCCCATCGCCGGCGCGGATTTGTGGATCGCCGGTGCCGATGCAAATTCGCCTTCGCGCCTGACGGTGCTGTGCCAGAACCGCGAAGGCTATTTGCATCTTTCGCAACTCATCTCGCGCAGCTACACGCAAGGCCGGCACGGCGATCGCGCACTGGTCGATCCGGCCTGGTTCGACGGACACAGCACGGGCCTGATCGCACTGGCCGGACGCGAAAGCGATATCGGCCGGCATCTCGTCGCCGGCAAGCATGATGCCGCACTGGCCTGCACGCGCGCGTGGCTACGGTATTTCGATGATCGCCTGTATCTGGTACTCACGCGTTGCGGCCATGCCGACGAGGCGGCGTTCATTCCCGCTGCGCTGCGACTTGCCGCCGACGCCGATTGCCCGGTGGTCGCGACCAACGACGTGCGCTTCGGCGTGCGCGAGGATTTCGACGCGCACGAGGCGCGCGTGTGCATCCACCAGGGCCGTCTGCTCAACGACCCCAAGCGTCCACGCGACTTCACGCCCGAGCAGTACTTGAAATCCGCCGAGGAAATGGCGGCCTTGTTCGCGGACATTCCCGAAGCGCTGGAAAACAGCGTGGAAATCGCCAAGCGCTGTAATCTGGAGATGAAATTCGGCGAATACTTTTTGCCGGCATTTCCGGTTCCGGCGAAGGCGGACGAGAAGTCCTTCATCCGCGATCAGGCGCACGCCGGTTTGGCTGCGCGCCTTGGCAAGCACGGCTGCGCGCCGGGATTCGCGCCATCCGACTACGCGAGCCGGCTCGACGCCGAACTCGACACCATCATCAAGATGGGATTTGCCGGGTATTTCCTGATCGTCGCCGACTTCATCGGCTGGGCGAAGCAAAACGATATTCCGGTCGGACCGGGACGCGGCTCTGGCGCAGGTTCCGTCGTCGCCTGGGCGCTGGGCATTACCGACCTGGATCCTTTGCGCTACGGCCTGCTGTTCGAACGATTCCTCAATCCTGAACGCGTGTCCATGCCCGACTTCGACGTCGATTTCTGCATGGATCGGCGCGACGAGGTGATCGACTACGTTGCGCAAAAATACGGCCGCGAAAAGGTCAGCCAGATCATTACCTACGGCACGATGGCGGCGAAGGCCGTGCTGCGCGACGCCGGCCGCGTGCTCGGCATGGGCTATGGCCAGGTCGATTCCATCGCCAAGCTCATTCCGCTCAAGCCCGCCGATCCATTGAGCCTGGACGATGCGCTCGGATCGAGCGAGCGCTCGCGCCGGGAAACCGACCGCATCGTTCCCGAGTTCAAGCAACGCTATGAATCCGAAGACGAGGTGCGTGAACTGGTCGATCTCGCGCGCAGCATCGAGGACCTGGTGCGCAATGCCGGCAAGCACGCCGGCGGCGTGGTGATCGCGCCGAGCGCGTTGACCGATTTCGCGCCGCTGTATTGCGAAGATGGCGG
>JAFEFD010000325.1 GCA_018240765.1 Pseudomonadota bacterium
CTACGAGCAGAAGTATCTGGAAGAGCGCGGTTTCGCGGTGCGTTCCAAACAAAAGGAATACACGATCAACGAGAACCTGCTCGGCGTGACGATGTCCGGCGGCGAGATCGATCGTTGGGAGGCGCCCGGTGAAGGCGCGCGCGGCTGGTGCAAGCCGCGCAGCGAATGGCCGACCGCGCCGTTGCGCATGAGATTGACGTTCACCAACGGTGAGGCGGTCGCACTCGACGGCAAGAAGATCGCCGGCCACACGTTGCTGGCGAAACTCAACGGGTTGTTCGCGCAGTACGGCGTCGGACGCGGCAGCTACACCGGCGACACCACCATCGGCCTCAAGGGCCGCATCGTGTACGAGGCGCCGGGCCTCATCGCGTTGCTCACCGCACATCGCGCGCTGGAAGAAGCCGTGCTGACCAGGCAGCAGAACCGCTTCAAGCCCGAAGTCGCGCGCAAATGGGTGGAGCTCGTTTATGAGGGCTTCTTCCACGACCCGCTCAAAACCGACCTTGAAGCATTCCTCGCGTCGAGCCAGTGCATGGTCGATGGCGACGTCGTGTTGGAAACCAGTGGCGGAGTCGTGAATGCGGTGGCCATCGAATCGCCGCATATCCTCAATGCCAAGGGCGCGACCTATGCGCAATCGGCCGATTGGGGTGTGGCCGAAGCCGAAGGCTTCATCAAGCTCTACGGCATGAGTTCGACGCTGTGGGCGCAGGTCAATCGCGGATGACTGCCTTGCTTGATGCCACTCTGAAGCATCTGCGTGCGTTGGTCGGATTCGACACGCGCAATCCGCCGCGCGCGATCGGCACGGGCGGCATTTTCGATTACTTGCGCGCGAACCTGCCGGGTTTCGATTGCTCGCTGACCGATCATGGCGCTGGCGCGGTGAGCCTGTTGGCCATTCGCGGCAAGCCGAAATTGCTGTTCAATGTGCATCTGGATACAGTCCCGGATTCGCCGCACTGGAGTGCGAGCCCGTTCGAACTGCGTGTCGACGACACGCGCGCGATCGGCCTCGGCGCCTGCGACATCAAGGGCGCCGTGGCGGCCTTGCTCGCGGTCGCGCAGGCGAGTGCGGGCGATGCCGCCTTTCTGTTCACGACCGATGAGGAAGGCGCCGATCCGCGCTGCATCAGGGCGTTCCTGCAAGGCACACCGAAGTTCGACGCCGTCATCGTTGGCGAGCCGACAAAATGCGAAGCCGTGCTGGCACATCGCGGCATCAGTTCAGTGCTGATACGCTTTGCCGGACGCGCCGGGCATGCATCAGGCGCGCAGGGGGCGAGCGACAACGCGCTGCACCAGGCCGTGCACTGGAGCCATCGCGCGCTCGGTCATGTCGAATCGCTCGCACACGAGCATTTCGACGGCCTGGCCGGATTGCGCTTCAACATCGGCCGCATCGAAGGCGGGATCAAGCCGAACGTCATCGCGCCAAGCGCCGAACTGCGCTTCGGCATGCGTCCATTGCCGTCGATGGACGTCGATGATCTGCTCGCGAGGTTGCGTAGTTTCGCCGAAGTCCAACCGGCGGAATTTGCCGAAACGTTTCGCGGCCCGGCGTTGCCCGCAGGCGACACTGCCCACGCCGAGGCGCGCCGCCTTGCCGCGCGCGACGTCGCCGACGCGCTCGATATTCCGATCGGCAACGCGGTCGATTTCTGGACCGAAGCCGCGCTGTTCTCGCAAGCCGGCTACACCGCCCTCGTCTACGGTCCCGGCGACATCGCCCAGGCGCACACGGCGGACGAATGGGTGGCGTTGGAACAGCTCGACAGCGCCGCCCGAACCTATCGTCGCCTGCTGGAGAAAACCGCATGAATCGATTTTTGCACGCTCGCGTTCCCGCTCCGACCACCGTCGTCCCCATGGACGATCGGGGGGCGCTTCCGCCGTGTTCCGATTGAGCGATACCTGCCGATGAGTGACGTACGCGCAACGATCGTCCGCCTGCTGTCGAGCATGGGCAGCGCGAAAGAAATCCAGGCCTACCTGAAGCGCTTCTCGCAGCTCGATGCCAAGCGCTTTGCCGTGGTCAAGGTCGGTGGAGCGGTGTTGCGCGACGAGCTGGCGGACCTTGCTTCCTCGCTGACCTTCCTGCAGCGCGTGGGACTCACGCCGATCGTGCTGCACGGTGCCGGCCCGCAACTTGATGTGGAACTTTCCGCCGCCGGCATCGAGAAGCGAACGGCGAATGGCTTGCGCGTGACTTCGCCGAAAGCGCTCGGCATCGTGCGCCGCGTTTTCGTGCAGCAAAACCTGAAGTTGGTGGAGGCGTTGCAGGCGATGGATACCCGCGCCACGGCAATACCCTCGGGCGTGTTCATGGCCGGTTATCTCGATCGCGACGCCTATGGCATGGTCGGCAAGGTGGAACGCATCGATCTCGCGCCGATCGAAGCCAGCCTGCGCGCGAACTCGATCCCGGTGATCGCGAGCCTCGGCGAAACCGACGAGGGCCAGATCCTCAACATCAACGCCGACGTGGCCGCGAACGAACTGGTGCGCGTGCTGCAACCATACAAGATCGTGTTCCTTACCGGCAGTGGCGGACTGCTCGATGGCACGGGGCGGATCATCGACTCGATCAACCTCAGCACCGAATACACGCATCTGATGGCGCAGCCGTGGATCGAAGGCGGCATGCGCCTGAAGATCGAACAGATCGCCGACCTGTTGAACGATCTGCCGCTGACCTCGTCGGTATCAATCACGCGGCCGTCGGAACTGGCCAAGGAACTGTTCACCCACAAGGGCTCGGGCACGCTGGTGCGGCGTGGCGAAAAAGTGCAACGTCTCGACGACTGGGATGCCGTGGATTGCACGCGTTTGCGCGCGCTGATCGAGTCGAGTTTCGGCCGCAAGCTGGTACCGGATTATTTCGAGCACACGCGGCCGTTTCGCATTTACGTGAGCGAGAACTACCGCGCCGCGATGATCCTCACGCTGGAAGACGGCATGCCGTACCTGGACAAGTTCGCCGTGCTCGACGACGCCCAGGGCGAAGGTCTGGGGCGCGCGGTATGGCTGGTGATGCGCGCGGAAAATCCGCGCCTGTTCTGGCGTTCGCGCCATGGCAATGGCATCAATTCGTTCTATCACGAGCAAGCCGATGGCTGCGTGCGGCAGGATCGCTGGCGAGCGTTCTGGTACGGACTGGGTGCCGACTTCGCCGCCATCGAACGCTGCGCAACGCATTGTGCGCAACGCGAACAGACGCTGGTGGACGCATGAGCAAGCAGCGAATCGGCATCGTCGGCGCACGTGGGTACACGGGCGCCGAACTGATCAAGTTGATCGCGCGGCATCCGAACCTGCAACTGGTGTTCGTCTCTTCGCGCGAACTCGACGGCCAGCGCGTGAGTGAGCACAACGACTCCCATACCGGTGATCTGCGCTACGAGAACCCCGATCCCGCCGCGGTGGTGGCCAAACATGCCGACGTGGTGATCCTGGCCCTGCCCAACGGCAAGGCGGCGCCTTATGTGCAAGCCATCGATGTCGCTGCGCCGCAGACGTTGGTGCTCGATCTTTCCGCCGACTTTCGTTTCGACGCCGCCTGGTATTACGGCCTGCCGGAACTCACCCGCAAGGGTTACGCGGGGCAGAAGCGCATCAGCAATCCCGGCTGCTATGCGACGGCGATGCAGCTGGCCATCGCGCCGCTGAAGGATCTGCTCGCCGCGCCACCGGTGTGCTTCGGCGTGTCCGGCTATTCCGGCGCCGGCACCACGCCATCGGACAAGAACGATCCGCGAAAACTGAGCGACAACCTGATGCCGTATGCGCTCACCGGCCACACGCACGAAAAGGAGGCCAGCTTCCAGCTCGGCCTGCCGGTGGAATTCATGCCGCACGTCGCGCCGCATTTTCGCGGCCTCACTGTCACCACGAACGTGTATCTGAGCGGTTCCACGAAGCGCGATGAAATCATTGCGCGATTCAAAAAAGCGCATGCGGGTGAAAAACTGGTGCGCATCATTGACGATGCGCCGTGGGTCAGCCGAATTGCGAATTGCCACCACGCCGAGATCGGTGGCTTCGCGATGTCGGCCGATGGCAGACGCGTCGTCGTCGTCGCTACGCTGGACAACCTGCTCAAGGGCGCAGCGACGCAGGCGATGCAGAATATCAACCTTGCGCTGGGCTTCGACGAGCTGACCGGGATTCCCCATGACTGAACCGCTTTGGAAAAAATCCGGCATTCGCATCGACGCGAAGATCATGCGCTTCCTCGCAGGCGATGACGTGATTCTCGATCGCGAGTTCTTCCTGCACGATATCGCGGCGAGCCGTGCGCATGTCGATGGATTGGCGAACATTGGCGTTGTGACCCCGAACGAACGCGATGCCATTGCGCGCGAGCTGGACGCACTTGCCGAGGACTTTCGCAGCGGCCAGTTCGTGCTGGATGAACGCA
>JAFEFD010000326.1 GCA_018240765.1 Pseudomonadota bacterium
GCTATATCTGAAAACCAACTCGCACGGCGAATATGTGTTCGACTGGAGCTGGGCTCACGCGTACGCGCGTAACCGCCTCGACTACTACCCCAAACTGCTGTGCGCGGTGCCCTACTCGCCCGTGAGCGGGCCGCGCCTGCTCGGCGATCCCTCGCTGCACGGCAAACTGATCGAAGCGATGCAGTCGGAGTGCGAGCACCTCGGGCTTTCGTCCGTACATGCGAATTTCTGCACGCTAGCCAACGCCGGCGCGTTTGCAAGTCGCGACGACTGGCTGCCCCGCTTCGACTGGCAATTCCACTGGATCAACCAGGGCTGGCGCGGTTTCGACGATTTCCTGGATGCGCTCAAGCCCAAGAAGCGCAAGAACATCCGTCAGGAACGCGAACACGTGCGACGCGCAGGCGTGCATTGCGAAATCCTGCACGGCGACGAAATCGACGACGTGACATGGCAGCGCATTCACGCTCTGTATGTTTTGACATTCGATGAAAAGGGAAATTATCCCGCGCTGACGCTGGATTTTTTCCGCCATCTCGGCAACGCGATGCCGAAGCAAGTCGTCGTTGTGTTGTGCAAGCGCTTATTGAAAAATCCGGCAGGGATGCAGGTTTATTCTTCTATGGTCATGCACGACCGCAAAGATGACGACATCATCGCGATGGCGCTGTTGCTGCGCAGCCGCGATACGCTGTATGGACGTTACTGGGGCTGCCGCGAACAGGTTGCCGGACTGCATTTCGAAGCCTGCTACTACCAGGGCATCGACTATTGCATTCGCCATGGATTGCGCCGCTTCGAACCCGGCGCACAGGGCGAGCACAAGCTCGCGCGCGGATTCCTGCCGGCAATGACACGATCATTCCACTACATCGCCGATCGGCGATTCCGCACGGCCATCGGCGATGCTCTCGCGCGCGAAGCAACTGCGCTGCACGCCTATCGCGAAGAACTGCTCGCGCACTCGCCGTACGCCACCTATTCCCTTCCCCTGGCTACGGGGGAAGGAGCCGGAGGCGGATGAGGGCACCGCCTGCAATGACTCCTGTTCACATTCCCATCCTTCACGCTGGCATGCACGAGCCCTTTCCACCCGTGGGCGCCGCGCATGCGAATGGCCTGCTCGCCGCCGGCGGCGACCTGTCGCCGCAGCGTCTGCTCGACGCGTATCGCCACGGGATTTTTCCCTGGTATTCGCGCGGTGAACCGATCCTGTGGTGGTCGCCGGATCCGCGTACCGTGTTTGCAACGGATCGCGTCCATGTCCCTGCGCGTTTGCAACGCTGGCTGCGCCATTGCGATTGGTCGATTCGTGCAGACACGGATTTTCCTGCCGTCATGCGTGCCTGCGCAGCTCCACGCCCGCGTCAGCCGACAACGTGGATCACGGCCGAAATGTTCGAGGCCTACTGCGTCTTGCACGAACTCGGACACGCGCATTCAATCGAGGTCTACCACGATGAACGCATGGTCGGCGGGCTGTACGGCGTAGCCATCGGCCGCATGTTTTTCGGCGAATCCATGTTCAGCACGCAGACGAACGGATCGAAAGTCGCGCTGATTGCGCTGTGTCGCGTCCTGCACGAATGGGGGTTTGCCCTGCTCGACGCACAGGTGGAATCCACACACCTGACCACGCTGGGCGCATCCACCATGCCGCGCTCCGCCTTCGTCGCCCACGTCGCCCACGCCTGTGAACAATCCTTCCCGCCCGGTCCCTGGAATGCGCGTTGGTCCATGCTGGCAGCGAGAGACCTTGCGCGCTGATCGGGCCGATTTCCGGATTGACGGGCCGCGTTCGTGTAGAATGCCGCGCCGCAGGTGATGTCCGCCCCGAAGCAAGAGAGCCAATGGCCAAAGACGACCAAATCGAAATGGAAGGCACGGTGCTCGACACCTTGCCCAACACCATGTTTCGCGTGCAGCTGGAAAACGGCCACGTCGTGACCGCGCATATTTCCGGGCGCATGCGCAAGAACTACATCCGCATCCTGAC
>JAFEFD010000327.1 GCA_018240765.1 Pseudomonadota bacterium
GTGCCGTCGCTTGCATAAGGCAGCCCGACATAGACGCGATTGGCGGCTTCGGCCGTGGGTCCGCCAATTCCCGTCGTGCTCATGGCGATGCTGCTGCCCAGATGATCCCCGGCGCTACCCGCCGCCCCCCCGTTACGCGGAAACCAGGTATCGGCGTGAGCCATGCTGGCAGGCAACAACAGGGCCAGTGCCAATGCCTGTTTGTGACGGATGAAGCGGTCGATGGAAAGTCGCATGTCGATGTCCTCGTGGTGGCCTGTGCCGAGGGAAACGGAATTTGCGAGCTTTGCCGACATGCGACCCTGCGGTCACTCCGAAGGTCTTGTTGCGGAGGGAATGCCGTCGATGTCGGATATTTCCGGGATTTGCGTTTACAAAAACCGCTCACATGGCAAGAGGTTCTCGGCTTGAAAACATTGCGCAGGTGGTTTTGGACTGGCGGGTTCATGGCAGCGTTGCTCGGCATGTCGCAGGCACGAGCGACCTGTACGCCGGCCGCCGGGACTTTTTGCGTCACCAACACAGCCGACAGCGGCGCTGGCAGCCTGCGTCAGGCGCTTCTCGACTCCAACGCGGCGCCCGGCGCGTTGGCGAGTCCCAACTTGATCGGTTTCGACATTCCCGGCACTGGTACGCAGACCATTTCGGTCGCTACGCAACTGCCGGCGATCAAGGGCAGCCTCACCATCGACGGCTACAGCCAGCCCGGCAGTGCGATGAACACCAGCGCGCCGGATCAAGGCGGCTTGAACACGCAACTGACGATCGAGATTGTGGGCACCGGCAATATCCCGGGCTTCTTCTACGAATGCTGCGCGCAACCGTACCTGCAACTGACGTTACAAGGATTGGCCATGCATGGGTTTTACTCGGCGCTGTCCGGTCAATCCGGCTCTGCAACGCCAAAGGCGAAACTCATCGTGTACGGCTGCTTCCTCGGCACGACGATCGACGGTATGGCGAAACCGGCTGTCGTCAACTCGACCGCGGCCATCAATGCCGGTTATGACGATGCCCAGATTGGCGGCACGCAACCATGGCAACGCAATCTGCTCTCGGGCAATGGCGCGTACGGCGTGTATGCGGCGGGCACCAACGCGACCGTGCTCGTCGAAGGCAACGTGATTGGTACCGATGTCAGCGCCACGCAGCCGCTCGCCAATGGCAGCGCAGGAGTCGTATTCGGCGGCAACTTTCCCGGGTTTCGTTTGGGCTGCAGCGGGGCCGGCTGCGCCAGCGCGGCATCGCGCAACATCATCTCGGGCAATCGCATCGCCGGCATCGGCATCTGGGACACTTTCAGTCCGCCCTCAACCGGCGGCATGCAGATCAAGGGTAATATCATCGGCATGGATTGGAGCGGCACGCAAGCGCTGCCGAACGGCGACACGTCCGATCCCAATGCCGGCTGCCCGACCTATTGCGCGGGTATCCAGTTCCAGGGTGGCAATACGCCGATGCCGGCGACGATCATCGGCGGCTTCGGCGTGGGCGAGGGCAACCTGATCGCTTACAACAGCGGCGCCGGCATTGCTGCCGCTTACAACCGCAGCGGCGAGACGTTCGACGTTCAAGGCAACGAGATCCACCACAATCGTGGCAAGGGCCGCGTCAACATCGACATCGGCGCATTGGGCCTGTCGCCTAACGACATCGATGATGCCGATGGCGGTTCGAACGATGGGCAAAATTCGCCGCAGATTGTTGCTGCGAGCGTGAATGCCGGGCAGCTGTCGATTACCTATCGCGTCGATTCCAGCACGGCCAATTCGACCTATCCGCTGCGCATCGATTTTTACGCGAGCGTGCAGGGTGGCAGTGGAGTATGGCTTGGTCAGGACGTGTACCATGCGAACGAAGCGCAGCAGGACAAGCCGATTTCGATAACCGTGCCGGCCGGCGTACGCGCTTATCCGTTCGTCGCTACTGCCACCGATTCGAGCGGTTACACCAGCGAGTTTTCCTCGCTGCCGGATGTGATTTTTCAGGACGATTTCGAATAGCGTCGCCGCGTCATGGTTTGGCGAGCTGCTTTGCCACCGCCAGCGTCACCGGATGCTCGCTCCCGTACACACGCGCAAAAGTAGCGAGCGCTTCTTTGCGTAGAGTACGGGCATCACTCGTCGCGCCTTGCATGTCGAGAATGTCGGCCAAATAGACGTCGATTTCGCCCAGCGCCTTGCCTCCAACGGGATCGATGGCGAGAAGTCGGGTGCGCGCCTCGCGCGCCAGCTTTTCTGTCTGCTGTGCGTTACCGAATCGCGCCAGCGCCGCGGCGTTGGCTGCCTGCGCGACCGCGAGAAACTTGGCGTTGCCGGCCGCGCGCGCGATATCGGCTTGCAGATGCTGACGGCTGTCGGCTAGGGTTTGCAATGCCCGACGATCTCCGGTGTGCAGCTGCGCGCGCCCGAGGATCAACTCAGCTGACCCCAAGGTAGGTGAGTGCGCGGCCGCAAAAATGTCGCGCGCGTTTTGCGCTGAGGCAATCGCGGCCGCATCATCGCCCGCGTACAACTGCGCGGTCGCCAGATTCGTCTCGATACTTCCGATAACTCCCGCGCCAGGCTTGAGTTTGGCACGCGCCAGATTCAGCGCGCCGCTCAGTGTTTTGATTGCCGCGTCGACTTTTTCCGTCTGCATTTGCGCGGCGCCCAGACCGAGGTCGACATAGATGAAACGCGGGTGCCCGGCGCCGAGCGTGCGTTCGAGCATGTCGTGCGCGCGTTGCGCCAGTTCGGTGGCTTTTGCGTATTGTTCCTGATACAGCGCACAGACAGACAAGTCGTACAGATCCATGGCGATGTCCTGGCTCTGCGGACCTTCCTGCGTCAGGCGCTCGCGTAGCACCATTTCGTACCAATGTTGGCCTTGTGCGAAATCGCTGCGCCGGTTCGCCATTTTCGCCAAGCCGGTCATCGCCGAGATGCGCAGTTTGCGATATTCGTCGCCGGTGTTTTGCAGGATGGCGTAACTCTGTTCGAATTGTTTGCGCGCAGTGTCGATATCGCCGTTATCCTCGGTGGTTTGCGCCAGACTGACCAGCGCCGCGCCAAGCTGCGGCGAATGCTCGCCGTGAAGTTTGCGCATCTGCTCAATGCTGCGTTGCTGCAAACGGTTGGCGAGTTTCGGATCACCCAGGCGCGACAGCGCATCGGAGATGATCTGGCGCAATTCCACCTGCTGTTCCGGCGCATCGGAAAATTCCTTGTCGATGCGCTGCGCAGCGCTGTCGAGCAGTTCGATGTTGCTCTTGCCGCCTTGCTGCGACAGGAACGGATTGGCATCAGTGAGCAGCGCGGCCAGAAAATTCTTGCTGTGCTCGGCACGAGCGGCCATGCGCGTGGCCGCGCGTGCTTGCCAAAGCGCGAAGCCGGTGGTGGCCAGCAGGGCGAGCACGGCGATGGCTGCGACGGCCACGACAGCGCGGTTGCGGCGCACGAAGCGCGCGGCGACGTAACGCAGGTTGGGTTTAGCGATCGACAACGGCCGGAATTCCAGCCAGCGACGCAGGTCGTCGCGCAGTTGCAACGCCGATGCGTAGCGTTGCACGGGCTCGGGTGCCAGAGCGTGGGCGATGATGCGGCCGAGGTCACCGCGCAATTGGCGCATGAAGTTGGCCGTCGGCGCTTGCGTGGACGCGGCGACGCGCGCCAGTTGCGCGGTGTTCCATTCCTCGCGTACGCTCGTGCGTTCCAGCGTCGGCAGGCGTGTACCCGCGATAAGTTCGAACAGCATCAGGCCGAGCGCGTAGACATCGGTCGCCGGGGTGGCGCGCTCGCCGCGCAACTGCTCTGGCGCGGCGTACTCCGGCGTGAACACGCGCGTGGCTGGCGCCAGCTCGGCGCCCGGATCCAGATCGGTTGGATTCAGAATCAGGGCGATGCCGAAGTCGAGCAGCTTCACCGTGCCTTCGGCATTGACCAGCACATTTGACGGTTTCAGATCCCGATGCACCACGAGCTGGCTGTGCGCATGCGCGACGGCGGCGCAGACTTGCTCGCACAGGTGCACGCGCTCGCGCGTGCCGAGTTTCTTGCGCGCGCACCAGGTGAGCAAATGTTCGCCATCGACGTATTCCATTGCCAGCCAGGCGCAGCGGGCATCGCTACCGGCGTCGATGAAGGCGGTAATGTTGGCATGGTTCAGCGCCGCCAGCACGCGGCGCTCGCGCGCGATCAAGTTCGATACCCGCGTGGCGTTGCCATCGAGCAATTTCAGCGCGACGCGTTGGCTGAAATCGTCGGTGTCGCGTTCGCCCAGATACACCACGCCCATGCCGCCGGCGCCCAGTTGCCGCAGCAAACGGAAGGGGCCGATGCGCTCGGGCATTGGTGCGGAAGTTGGTGGTAGCGAGCGTTGCACGGTAGCGCTAAATTCTTCCACGTCGTCGTGCACCGATTGCGCGAGCAGCGCCTGGGCTTGCGTGGCAAGTAGCGGATCGGTGCGGGCGAGAGCCGCCAGTTCATTCGTGCGAGCCTCGGTATCGAGCGCATCCAGCCGCTCGGCCAGTTCGCGCAGACGGCGCCAGTGCTCGGCGTCGAACAGCGGCAGGTCCGTGCCCGAATTCATCCCGGTGTCAGCGTCATGCGCAGATAGTTGCGCGCCAGGGTCAGATCGCGCTGGATCGTGCGTTCGGTTACGCCGCGTAACTGTGCGATCTGCCGCGTGGTCAGACCGGCGAACACGCGCCAGGAAAAAGTTTCGGCCAATTCGGCGTCCTGGACGTCGAGCCCGTGCAGCGCCTGGTCGATAGCCAGCGTCTGCTGCGCATCGAGCGCGGCGTCGGCCAGACCGTCGTCTTCCAGTTGCGTGCGCAGCAGTCCCCCGCCGCGTTTTTGTGCCAGGCGCTCGCGCGCGTGATCGACCACGGTCTGGCGCATCGCGCGAGCGGCGAGGTTGAAAAAATGACGGCGATCGTTGATGTTGGCAAGTGAACCGCCAGCAAGTTTCAGAAACGCTTCGTTGACCAGTGCGGTGGGCGTGAGCGTTTGCTGCTCGCCGCCGAGTTGGCGCGCAGCCAGCCGGCGCAGCTCGGCGTACACCATGGCGTAGGCGCGATCGCCTGCGGCGCGGTCGCCGCCACTGGAATCGCGAAGCCACTGCGTCAGCGGAATCGAGGACGCCACCTTGCCTCCGTCCACAGGAGAGAGTGTCGGGCGCAGCATAGCGCACGTCGGGTTCTGCGGTGCGTCCACCGCGTCGGCAAGCAGCGGTTTGGCGATGACGGCAGACATGAGCAGCGGCGTGCCGAGGTGCGGTCAGCCCGCGGACAGATGTGCGCTCATGTTGCGCAGCGCACGCGCGACGAGCATGCGCGCGGCATCGGCGCTGCCGCCGACTTCGCGCGCGATCTCGTTGAAACTCATGCCGTGTTCCACGCGCAGCGAAACCTGTGCGCGCTGGCGGCGGTTGAGGCGACGCA
>JAFEFD010000328.1 GCA_018240765.1 Pseudomonadota bacterium
GCCTCTCTTGAATTTTGAGTGGGCGGAATCGAGGGTGTTTTGGTTGCTGGCCGGGGTCAAGGGCAGGCGAAGCCCGGCGCAGCGAACCCTTGACGCTGGCCAGCAACCGGTACGCTGTCGTCTTGGCCGATGCGGCACGTTGACGCATCGGCCATGACAAACAGGGAGCGATTCGCATGCATGACAAGTTGTTCGAAGCGGCGCTCGGCATCACGCAGCCGTGGTTCGTTGCCGGCGTCCGCTTCGACGAGGCCTCCAAGGTCTTGACGGTGGGTATCGACTTCACCGCCGGCAGCTGCTTTGCCGTCGAGGCGGTGGCCGGCGAGCATCCGGTGCACGACACCGTGACCAAGGTCTACCGGCACCTGAACTTCTTCCAGCACGAATGCGTGCTGCAGGTGCGCACGCCGCGCGTGAGGCTGCCCGACGGGCGGGTAGCGCTGATCAAGCCGCCGTTCGCAGGTAAACTCTCGGGCTTCACGCTCTTGTTCGAGGCGCTGGTGCTGATGCTGGCGCCGCAGATGCCGTTTGCGGCGGTGGCGCGCATCGTGGGCATCTCGGCGTACCGGGTGCTGGCCATCTGCCGTCGCTATGTCGAGTTGGCGCTGGAGGCCGCCGATTTCAGTGACGTCACCGCGTTGGCCATCGACGAGACCTCGCGCGCCAAGGGCCACGACTACATCACGCTGGCCGCCGATGCGCAAAAACGCCGAGTGCTGGCCGTGACCGAAGGACGCGATGCCAAGACGATCACAACCATCGCTGGCGAACTGGCCAAGCACGGCTGCCCGCCCGAGCAAATCGACTCGGTCAGCATCGACATGTCGCCGGCGTTCATCAAGGGCTGCACCGATGAGTTGCCCAACGCCCGCATCACGTTCGACAAGTTCCACGTCGTCTGGCATGCCAATGCGGCCGTGGACAAGATGCGGCGCATCGAGCAGCGCAGCGACAAGTCGCTCAAGGGGCTGCGCTGGTCGCTGCTGAAGGATCGCGCCAGTCTCAACCCCGAGGCCGCTGCCGATCTCGATGCGCTGGTCGCCAGGATGACCACGGTGCGCACGGCTCGCGCCTGGGTCTACAAGGAACGGCTGCGCGAGATCCTCGAGCGCAAGCAGATCAACGTCGTGCGCTCGATGCTCGAGCACTGGTGCACCTGCGTCATGCGCTCCAAGGTCGAGCCGATGAAAGACGTCGCCGCCCTCGTGCGGCGTCACCTCGAGGGCATCGTCGCCTGGGCACAAACCCGCCAGACCAATGGCTTCCTCGAAGCACTCAACGGCCTGTTCCAAGCCGCCAAGCGCCGAGCCCGCGGCTTCGCGACCTTCAACACGATCAAGGTCGTCGTCTTCCTGATCGCCGGCAAGCTCGACTTCCATGCCGTCAACCCTCATGCCCGGTAACCCACTCGATTTTCAACAGAGCC
>JAFEFD010000329.1 GCA_018240765.1 Pseudomonadota bacterium
TAGGCTGCTCGACACTCCTAAGGTCAGGTCAGGTGACAGGCAGATTACGGTAATCGGGGCAGTAGCTTTAGGCCCAAGGCAGGTGTGTTCCCCCAATGACACCTCCTTGGGCCTTTTTATTGCCCGCGATTCCCGAAAATTAGAGAGTATGCTTGCCCCATGCGCATTCTGGTCATTGAAGACAACAGCGACATCGCCGCGAATATCGGCGACTACCTCGAAGAAAAAGGCCATGTGGTGGATTTCGCCGGAGACGGCGTGACTGGCCTGCATCTGGCCGTGGTGCATGAGTTCGATGCCATCGTGCTGGATCTGACATTGCCCGGCATGGATGGTTTGGAACTGTGCCGCAAACTGCGCCAGGAAGCGCGCCGGCAGACGCCGGTGCTGATGCTCACCGCGCGCGACGCGCTGGAGCAAAAACTGACCGGCTTCGATTCCGGCGCCGACGATTACATGGTGAAACCCTTCGCGCTGCAGGAACTCGAAGCGCGACTGCAGGTGCTTGGCCGTCGCGGCAAGGGCGTGCAGAGTCGCCTGCTGCAACTCGCCGATCTCACCTACAACCTCGACACGCTCGTGGTCACGCGCGGCGGCAAGTCGATCCAGCTCAATCCGATCGGCTTGAAACTCTTGCAGCACCTGATGGAATCCAGCCCCTCCGTGGTCACGCGCCAGGATCTGGAAACGCGCGTGTGGGGCGAGGAATTGCCGGATTCGGATTCGTTGCGCGTGCACATCCACGGCCTGCGCGCGGCGATCGACAAGCCGTTCGGCAAGCCGCTGATCCAGACCCGTCACGGCATCGGCTACCGGATGGTCGATCCGGATGCTGCAGTAGCCTAGAACCTTCTCAAGACTACTGCGCTCGACATCTCGCGTGCCGGCGGTGCTCGGAATCCTCACATACTCGCGTGTATGCTCCGGTTCCTGCGCTCCGGCGGACACGCAATCTGTCGTCGCTCGCTACGTCTTGAGAGGGTTCTAGCTTGGCTTCGAGTCGAATTCAGTATCGTCGGCGGCTGCGCAGCCGCATCATCATCTCGTTCGTGCTGTTCGGCTTTGCGCTGACGGCGCTGTTCGCGTTGAGCGCGATCTACCTGCGCGGTTATCTCGAGGACAAATTGATCGGCGAGGCGCTGATCAA
>JAFEFD010000032.1 GCA_018240765.1 Pseudomonadota bacterium
GCCGTAGCCGCGATGCCGGCACTGGGTCGCGTCGTCCGCATGGGTCAGGCAATAACTCGGCGACCACGACAGCGCCATCAGCCAGTAATCGAAATTCCCGGACTGGTCATTGCTGCTGCGGTGGCCATGCCCGCGGGCGAGGGCGAGCGTTGCGCCGGCGAGAGCCAGCAATCCGGCGAGCAAGGCGCGGCGGGGAAGGAACATGTGCGATCTCCGTCGAAGGGGAAATGCGGGTCAGCGTTGCAGGTATTCGCGCAGGGCCGTCGCGTTGCAATGTTCGGTATCGGCGGCAGCGTAGACGAAGGTGACGGTTCCTTTCGCAGTCAGTTCACGAAGCGTCGCCAGCACCGGATTCGTCTTGAGTTCCGCGAAATAGCGTTTGCGAAATTCAGCCCACTTCGCCGGATCGTGGCCGAACCATTGACGCAGTTGCGTGCTGGGAGCGATATCGCGCAGCCAGGCATCGAGTTGGAGGAACTCCTTCGACTTGCCGCGCGGCCACAGGCGGTCGACGAGAATGCGCTTGCCGTCCGACTTGGCAGGCGCTTCCTTGGCATGTTTCAGGCGAATGGTTGCCGGCATGGCGCAGCTCGCTTGCATCAACTTCCGCAAGATTGCTCGCGCTGCGCATGCGGGTCAAGCGCCGCTGCGCCAAGCTATAATCGCCGACCCTTCCCGACCCCATCCGTCATGGCCAAACGCATCGTTCGCCGCCGCTCTCCGATCCACGGCAATGGCGTTTTCGCCGCTCGTGACCTGCCGGCGCGCACCGAAGTCATCGAGTATCGCGGAACGCTGCGCACCCACGCCCAGGCCGACCGCGCCTACGGCAACGATGTCGACAGCGGCCACACGTTCCTGTTCACGCTCAACGAGAAATACCTGATCGATGCAAATGTCGACGGCAACGACGCACGCTGGATCAACCACAGCTGCGCACCGAACTGCCAGGCCTGGGTGATCGAGCACGCGAGCGGCAACCCGCGCCGCGATCGCGTCGTCATCGAGACGCGGCGCCGCATCCGCAAGGGCGAAGAACTTACCTACGATTACGGCATTACCCTGGCCGAACGCCACACCGCCAAACTCAAGCGCATCTGGGCCTGCCGCTGTGGCGCGAAGAAGTGCACGGGGACCTTGCTCAAGCCCAAGCGCTGATGCCGACGCAGCGTTTGCCGGCGACGGATTCGCCGGGTTTCAGACCCGATAAAATTCGCGATACCAGGTGACGAAGCGGCGGATGCCGACCGCGACCGGTGTTGATGGCGCGTAGCCGGTGTCGCGCATGAGTTCTGCCACGTCGGCCGCGGTATCGGGCACATCGCCCGGCTGCAGCGGCAGCATGACCTTCTGCGCCTTGCGCCCCAGGCAATCTTCGAGGACCTCGATGTAGTCGGCGAGCTGCACCGGTTGGTGGTTGCCGATGTTGTAGACCCGATACGGGGCCGACGAGGTGGCGGGATTGGGGTGCAGCGGATCGAACGCCGGGTCCGGCGCCGCGACGCGGTCGAGGGTGCGGATCACGCCCTCGACGATATCGTCGATATAGGTGAAATCGCGGGAGTGCTTGCCGTGGTTGAAGACCTCGATGGGTGCGCCGGCGAGGATCTTGTGCGTGAACACGAACAGCGCCATGTCCGGCCGTCCCCATGGGCCGTACACGGTGAAGAAGCGCAGACCGGTGGTCGGCAGCGCGTACAGATGGCTGTAGGTGTGCGCCATCAACTCGTTCGCCTTCTTGGTGGCCGCGTACAGGCTGACCGGATGATCGACGGC
>JAFEFD010000330.1 GCA_018240765.1 Pseudomonadota bacterium
CTTCGATCAGCGTCTTGTAGCGCTCGATCATCGCGGGCACCTGCTCGCTCTGGTCAGGGTGGACCAGAAACACGATCTCGTAGTGACGCATGTTGTCTCCTTGTGGGTACCGGGCGGAGGATTCCGCATCGGCAGCCTTCCGCGTGGCGGTAAGGCAAGGTCCCCGCGTGATTTGCGGGGGGCGAATTGTAAAGGAATCAAATATTTGTCGCAACTGGCCGGGCCGGATCGGCGCTCCAACCCGACCAGGACGGCGCATACACGCGCGATCCGGCCAAACCGGCATGTTCCATCGCCAGCAGGTTGTGGCAGGCGGTGACGCCAGAACCGCAGGAGTGGATCGCATCAACGCTCCGGCGCGAGCCGAGCAAGGCTTCGAATTCAGCGCGCAATCGCGCGGCCGGCTTGAAGCGCCCGTCGGCGTCGAGGTTGTCTGCAAATGGCCGGTTCACCGCGCCGGGAATATGCCCGGCCACCTTGTCCATGGTTTCGTTTTCGCCGCGGAAACGCAGCGCGGCACGCGCATCGACGAGCAGCGTTCGCGCATCCTTGAGCGCTTCGACCAGCGCATCGGTATAGACGATCTGCGCGGCATCGAATGCAGTATCGACGCGCGTGGGCTTGCGCGTCGTCGTGCCTGCATCCAGCGCGAACCCGGCTTGCGTCCACGCGGCAATGCCACCGTCGAGTACAGCAGCCTCGTGCGCGCCGACGAGACGCAGCATCCACCACAGCCGCGCTGCCGCCAGCGCGCCGTTCGCGGCATCGTAGGAGACGACGGGTGTGTCCGGCGTCCAGCCCCAGCGCGACAACGTCGCCGAGAATGCCGCGGCGTCCGGCAAGGGATGGCGGCCCAGGCCCCGTTTGGAAAGATCCGAAAGATCGTTGTCGAGGCTTGCGTAAACGGCGCCGGGAATATGGCCTTGCGCATGCGCACGCGCGCCGGCCGCGGGGTCGGCCAGTTCGAATCGACAGTCGATGACGAGCACGTCGCCGGCACGAATGCGCGTGGAAAGGGTTTGTGCATCGATCAACGTGGAAAGATTCATGGCGTGGCCTCCATGCGACGGACAAGGCTCAACAGCATCGCCGCGGTCGCGCCCCAGATGATGCGGTCGTTGTACGCAAATTCCCAGACCTCGCGCTGCTTGCCGCGCCATTCCAAGCGGCGCTGGCGCAAATTCGCCGGATCGAGGAAAAACGCGAGCGGCACTTCGAACACAGCGGCGACTTCGCGCGGGTCTGGCGTCGCGCGGTAGCCGGGGTCGACATGCGCGACGACCGGTGTGACGCAATAACCGCTGATTGTTTCAAAGCAGTCCAGGTAGCCGAACGGCCGCACCAGCGCGGCGTCAATGCCGACTTCCTCGCGTGTTTCGCGCAAGGCCGCGACGACACTATTCGCATCATCGGCCTCGATGCCGCCGCCCGGGAAGCTCACTTGTCCAGCGTGTTGCGCCAGATGTTCGGTGCGTTGCGTGAACAGGATCGACGGCCCGTCCGCGCGCGCGATCGTCGCCACCAGCACCGCCGCCGCGCGGCGCGGCCCCGGACCGAGCAGGTCCGCGATCTCGGCATGGTTCCAGCCCGGCGCATGCGGCGGGTCGTCGAGGCTGCGCACCGCACGCTGCACGCGAGTGCCGAGGTCGATAGCGGCAATCACGCGGCATCCCCGTTCGCCTTCGCACGCCGCGGCAATACCTCTTTCATCAGATGCAGTCGCTGCGCATCGTTCAATTGCAGCCAGTTCGCTATTTCGTCACCCGTGCGACGGCAGCCCACGCAGTAGCCAGCGTCGTCCAGACGACAAACGCCGGTGCAAGGACTCAGGACAGGTGTTTGGGGTACGGCAGAGGCAAACATGGACAACTATGGGAATCGAAGGTCAATCTTGCTAGATTCGCCGCTGTTTTCACGGCGACGATGCGATGCTGGCACTGGCGACGAAGGTGGTGACCGACTACGGCCGCGTGCTGGCGCAGGTGCAACCCGGGTTGCACGGCGTGCCCGAATCACAATTACCGCATACGAAAGCGCAGATCCGCGACGCCATCGTCATGTTACTCCAGCATCTTGAACCCGAACATACCGCGGTCAAGGAATCGCTTGCCCGCGGCTACGTGTACCTGGCCCAGTTCGTACCCGACGCGGATGCGGCCTTACTCCCGCCGTCGCCGGGTACCGCGCCAGCCAGCGTGCCGGCGATGCGCCTGATGAACCGGATCAAGCTCGACATGGAACGTGCCCTGGAAGAACTCGGCGCAATGGGCATCTACGCCCTGCCAAAATGACGAGCCGACGCCCGGTCTGCCGGGCCGCGCCAGCCGTCGGCTTTCCGGATTGGCGTTCGGCGAAAAGAAGACTAGACTCCCTGCTCGGAAACTGGGTGGCGTCAGGGGCCGTGTGACCACCGAACTTGAACAAGTCCGCATCGATACGGTCGACCTGGCCGTCGGCATGTTCGTGTGCGGGCTCGACCGGCCGTGGGAAGAAACCGGATTCCCGCTGCAGGGCATCGAGGTGCGCAGCGAAGACGACGTGCGCACCCTGCGCGAACTGTGCAAATTCGTGTTCATCGACCGCCGCCGAGAAGTGCCGGGCGGACGCCGCCGCCTGTTGACCCTGGCGCGCGGCGATCGCCGCGCGGAAGCATTCAAGCGCAGCGCCGTGTATGTCGACAAGGTCAACGTCGCCGACGAGATGCCGCGCGCGCGCGAGGCCTTGCTGGCAACCAGCGAACTGCTCGACCGCATCTATGACGATGTCAGCAGCGGTCGCGACCTTTCCGTCGAATATGTCGAACAGGTGGTGCGCCCGCTGGTTGCCAGCGTTTTGCGCAGTTCGGATGCGTTCCTGTTCCTGGAAGGCCTGCGCAAGCATGACAATTACTCGTACAGCCACGCGATCAGCTGCGGCGCGCTCGCGGCGGCCTTCGGCCGTCACCTCGGCCTGCCCGAAGACACCATCCTGAGTCTGGCCACGGGCGGTCTGCTCATGGACATCGGCAAGACGCGGCTGCCCGAAAGGCTGCTGCGCCAACCAGGTCCATTGCGGTCGAAGGAAATCGAACTGATGCACACGCATGTCGCACAAGGCGTGGACATTGTCGTGTCTGGCGGGATCAACGACCCGGACGTGCTCGACGCCGTGCGCACCCATCACGAACGCTACGATGGCAGCGGCTATCCCGATCACCTGGCCGGCAACACCATCCCGATGGCCGGGCGCATGCTCGCCATCATTGATTCCTACGATGCGCTGTGCAGCACCCGCCCGCATCGCAAGGCGGTCCCGCGCCACAAGGCCTTGCAGGAAATCTATCGCGGCCGCGACACCCTGTACCAGGTCGAACTGGTCGAGCAGTTCCAGGTTTGCCTTGGCGTCTACCCGACCGGATCGCGCGTCGAATTGAGCAGCGGCGAAGTCGCCGTGGTGATGGAACAGAACCAGGTGCGTCGCCTGCGCCCTTCCGTGCTCGTGATCAGCGATCCGGAAAAGCAGCCACTGGAAAAATTCCGCGTGCTCGACCTGCTCAACCAGTCCGGCGACGACGATCGCATCGAGATCCAGCGTGCGCTCGCCATCGACGAGTTCGATATCGACACGTCGGGATTCCTCACCGCCGCATGAATCCCGCCAACCGGTCATGTTGAACAGCGCCACGATCCAGGCCACGATCACACGCCAGATCGAGGCCAGTGCCGTTGCCGGCGGATTCGCGGTGATGGCCATCCGCATCCTGGACCTGCGCCTGATCGCCCTGCGCTTCGGCAGCGCGAGCGGCGAAGCGGCGGAAGCCTATATGGGCAACCTGATTGCCGCTTCGCTGCGTCCGACGGACACGGTCCTGCAATCCGGCGACGAGACCTTCGTCGCGGTGCTGCCGGGACTGCACAATCGCAATCACGTGTTGCTCGCGATCGCCAAGCTCGCCGCGGTTTTCGAACAGCCGCACACCGTCGCCGCCGCAACACCGCCCTGGCAGACGCGCGCGGCCATCGGCGTTGCGCTATTCCCGGAAGATGGCGCCGACGCCGACCTGTTGTGGCGCAACGCGCAGGCGGCATCCGACGACGCGCACCGGCGCGGCGACCAATACGCCTTCCACGACGCCGGCAAGGCAGCCTCGCGCATCGACTACGACGATTTGCGCGACGCCATCTCGGCCAATCGCCTGACTACCTATTTCCA
>JAFEFD010000331.1 GCA_018240765.1 Pseudomonadota bacterium
GCACGAAGATTTCGAGCAGGTCCGCGTCGAGGTCGGGCAGTTCGAGCTTGCCTTCGGGCTGCGGATCGTCGGCCAGTGGCGGCAGCTGCAGCGCCGTTTCGGCCAGTCGCGCCGGCGGTTCGACGCGCGTAGCCGGAACCATGACTGCTTCAAGCGGTTCTTCCACCGGCAATTCGGCAGGCGGCTGGGCAACTGCCACGGGTTCCGTGTGCAGCACGGTTTCTTCGGACTCTACGGCTTCCTCGACCTGCGCCGGCAGGTCCTCGAACGTCAGCAACTCGGTTTCGCGAATTTCGTCCGCACCGACCGGCTCCGCAACAGCCGTAACCTCGCCGACCGGCGCTGGCGCCTCACCCGTCTGTTCGGTCTCGAATTCGCGCAGCCAGCGCGCAGTCTCGTCGTCTTCCGCGATCACTGCGGTGACTGGTGTTTCGGCCTTTACCTGTGTGGATTCTTCCAACGCGCCCAGCTCGGCGAGCAATTGTGCTTCGTCGTCATGGGCTGGCGTATCGGCAGCAAAGGACTCTGCCGCGACCAGATCCGCCGCCGCGGGCGTTTCTTCGTGGGCGTGTGCTTCGGAGAACAGCACATGCATCATTTCCGGTTCCGGCAGGCGATCGCGCAGTTCGGCAATACGTGCGGCGAGCGCGCCCGAATCCGGCATTTGCGGATGCGGCAATTCCAGCGCGCCGATGCATTCACGCACCAGCGCCGAGGTTTCACCCAATGCGGCGGCGCCATCGGCATCCACGGCGCGATGATCCGCGCGCACGCGCTTGACGTAGCCCTCCAACGGCGCAAGCACATGCGTGATTGCAGGGATATCGACCATCGCGATCGCACCATTGAGCGTGTGCACGGCGCGCAGCAGCGGCTCGCTCACCGGCAATGCCGGCGTGGCATGCCATTGCTCGAGGAAGCCGTCGATCGCAGCCAGATGCGCGGCGACTTCGCTCTTGAGGATGTCGAACAGGACCGGATCCACGTTCGGCAGCGGGCCTGCGGCGAATGCCGCTTGCGCATCCGCATCGCCACCGGCGAACGCGGCGATTTCCTCGGGTGCGGCGTCAAAGGCTTGTTCGATATCGACCGTGGCATCGAGTTCGGCGGGAGCGTGAGCGGGAGGTACTTCGTCGACGACCGCAACCAGACGCTTGACGATGCGCTTGACCTTTTTCATGCGCGCCGGCGCGCTGCTGCGCATGTACGCGTCTTCGCCCGCCGCGTTGCGGTCGGCCACGGCCATGATCTGGGCGATGTCGGACGTCGGGTTGCCCTCGCCGCGCAGGGCGCGCAGCAATTCCGGCAACGCGCCGACCGCGGTATCCACCAGCGCCTGTACGGATGCGCCGGGTGGAATGGTCTTGTCGAGCACGCGATTGAGCATGTTCTCGATCTTCCAGCTGAATTCGCCCAGCGCCAACGCGCCTACCAGCCGCCCCGATCCCTTCAGCGTGTGGAACGAACGCCGGATCGGCTTGAGCTTTTCGAAATCGTGCACATCGGCTTTCCAGGCCGGCAGGTAACGGCCGAGATTGTCGATTTCGTCCTGCACTTCCTCGACGAAGACCTCGCGGATTTCCTCATCGATGTCGTCGGAGGGAACCGCCGCGAAACTCGCATCGGTAGTCGCGCCAGCGCTATCGGGAACTTCCTCTTCGATTTCTTCCTCGACCTCGACGTAGCGCACGTTCGGCGCCGGCGTCGCGGTAGCCTGGGTTTCGATCAGGCGCAGGCCCGCCAGATCGTGGGTCGGTACTTCCGCAACCGGCATCTCGCCAACCACCAGGTCTTCGAGCCCCTGGCCTGCGGCAACATCCAGCGTCGGTTCGATTTCGATCGCATGCGGTGGCTCCGCCGACGGCGCGGCTATCGCTGGCGACTGTTCACCGCGATCCATGCGCGCGATGTATTCGTCGATGCTTTCGCCGGTCAATTCGATGGTCGGCATTTCCGCAGCGTTCTCGACGCCACCGGCCTCGGGTTTCACCCCGGCCTCGCCGCTGGCGGGAAGATCCACGCTCCAACGCGGATAGTCACCCTGATGCGCATCGGCCATCGCAATCGCGGCCGCTGAAGGCGGAAGTGCGGATGGCGCGCTGAATGCAGCGGCGGTTGCGGTTCCGAGCGCGGCCGGCGCCGTGGCGGTATGCATGGGCTGCGACGGAACACCGGGCAGCCCGTCGCCACCGCCATCATCCGGCGGCACCGGCCAGTAGCCGAGTGCAGTCAGGCTCTGCCGGGTCACGTCAAGAATACGGTCGCGTCCGCCACGCTGGTCGCGCGTGGCTTCCAGGTAATACTCGATCGACGCCAGCGCATCGGCGAGCTTGTCCATCTGCTCGGCGGTGGGCACGCGCCGATGGCGCAGCAATTCGACCTGGATGAAACGCACGACGCCTTTCATCAATTGCGCGGCATCGTTCAAATCCAGGATGCGCAATGCACCGGCGATTTCCTCGAGCAACGGCGGAATCGGTTCGACCTTGGCGTGATCCCACGGCGATTCGATGAAGGCGACGATGTCCTGCTTGGCCTGGCCGATGTTGGCGGTGGCCTCTTTCATCAGCGCATCGAGGATCTTGCGCGCTTCGGCCTTGGGCAGTTCCAGGCCTTGCGGGCCGGAGCCGTTACCGGTTTCCGCGCCGGCGTCCGCACCGAGGCGGTCGATGTGATCGTCCAGCGACGCTTCGACGTAGAGCAATGCGCCGGCGACGTCGAGCAGGGTCGTTTCGTCGGCAGGACGCGACTTGTTCGCCATCTCCTCGACAACCTTGCGTTGCTCGGTCACCACGCGCCGCGGCACACCCAAACCCAGCATGCCGAGGGTGTCGCCGACGCGATCCAGGACATCCGCCTGCGCCATCAACTCCGCCGGATCTGGATCTTGCGCGCGCAGGAAGATGTCCAATGCTTCCTTGACGCGCATCAGGTCGTCCTTGATCGCAACCGAAACGGTGTCGAGCAGGCTGCGGTTGTGGCCGGAGATCGAACCCTTGGCGTGCTCGAGTTCCTTTTCACTCGGCAGCAAGGTATCGAGCTTGTACGTGGTGCGGATCGCGGCAGCGCGTTCGCCGCCTGCGCCAGCGTGGGCGATATAGAACAGCAGGTTCTTGGTCAGGTCCGTCGGCGGCGCGGCACGGAACGCCGCTTCGCCGCCATCCACAAGGCGCTTGATCTCGCGATCGACCTTGCCGAACAGCAGTTTCACGGCCGGGTTGGCCTCGACCGCCCCGCTGGCCACGCCTTCCAGCACACCCGAGGCCACCCACCACAGGCGACGCGCATCTTCCTGCGTACATGCACTGCGCAGGCGATCGAGCACTTCGATCATGCGCGCGAGCTGTTCGGTGGCGGCGTCCTCGCGGATCCAGCGCAACAGCGACAACTGGAATGCCGAGCGCAGGCGCGCGGCCTCCGCTTTCA
This sequence comes from Pseudomonadota bacterium, assembly GCA_018240765.1. Classification (GTDB taxonomy): domain Bacteria; phylum Pseudomonadota; class Gammaproteobacteria; order Xanthomonadales; family Rhodanobacteraceae; genus Rudaea. The sequence continues at coordinate 3,427 of JAFEFD010000331.1, forward strand.
ACTCCGCTTCCGGCTTGCTGCTCGCCGCGCCGCTGGCAGCGGCAGGCAGCGGCGCGGACAGATCCGGCGAGAACAATACCGACTCGGTCAGCAGTTTTTCGCCGCGCGTGGCGCGCAGGTCATTCAACAGCGGCAACAGGACGATCGGGATGTCCTTGTGGCCGCTCTGCAGGCGCTCCAGGTAATCGGGCAGCTGCACGATGCCGCGCATGAGCACGGAATAACTGTCGTCCTTGGCCTTGATCTGGCCGTCGAGCAGGGCCAGGGCGACGCGTTCCATTTCTTCCACGACCATCGCCGCGCCATACAGCTCGACCATGCGCAAGGTGCCTTGCACCTGATGCAGGTAGGTCGCGCAAAAGCGCATCAGGCTCGAGTCGGCGGGATCCTCGACATAGGCCTCAAGCGACTGGCGCGCCTGCTTGAGGGTTTCGTCGAGCTCCTGCTTGACCCAGTTGAGCGTCGTGAAGTCGATGTTGTCGTCCTGCAATTTCATGGTCTTTCTCTCAACTCGTGCGCCGGAAGGCCAGCACATTGCGATTGTCCACACGCGCGAGTTGCGCGTGCGCGAACTGGGTCACTTCCCCGGGCCCCAGCACCAGCAGGCCACCGGGTTTGAGCAGCTTGGCAAGCGTGGCGAGCAGGTCGCGACGCCGCTCGCGGGCGAAATAAATCAGCACGTTCTGGCAGAAAATCAGATCCAACCGTTTCATCGACGCGCCAACCGCGTCGAGCAGGTTGAACTGGGCGAAGCCCACGCGCTTGCGCAACGATTCGTGGATGCGAAAGCTGTCCGCATCCAGCGCCTGCGCGTAGCGCTCGCGGTACTGCGCCGGAATCTCGTCCATTTTCTGACGCGGGTAAAGCCCGGCACGACCAACGGCCAAAGCGGGCTGACTCACGTCCGTCGCGGTCACTCCAAAGTAGGATTTCCCGCCACGCTCGGCCAGATGCCGATCCAGCACCATCGCCAGCGTGTAGGCTTCCTCGCCGCTGGAACAGCCCACGCTCCAGGCATGCAGGGCACCGCGCTCCGGATCCGCGCTGACCTGCGGCAACCAGTCGCGCGCGATCAGATCCAGCGACGGTGGATGGCGGAAGAAATGCGTCTCGTGCACGGTCAGTCGGTCGACCAGCGTGGTCCACTCGATCGCGCCTTCGGGAATTTTCTGCAAGTCGCGAAAATAGGTTTCGAAATCCGTGTGTCCGGTCTCGCGCATGCGCCCGCGCACGCTCGTGACCAGGAACGCCTTGCGCTTGAGCGGCACGACAACGCCCGTGCGCTTTTCGAGCAGACTCGCCCAGCGCTCGAACTCGCTGTCGTCCATGCCTGGCAACGGCGCAGGCGGCGACCAATTCCCGGCGGCAGCGGTCATGCCCGATACAAGCCTCCAAATTCATTTGCGCCAAGCGGCCCGCGTTCATCGACGCCACCCCTGCGGGAGTTCAATCCGTCCCTATGCCGGCAGCTTGAAGTCCGCCACCGAACGACGCAGATCTGCGGCCAGTTGCGCCAGATTGCCGATCGATTCGGCAGTCTGGCTGGCGCCGACCGACGTCTGCGTGGTGATTTCCTGAATCACGTTCATGGTCGCGGAAATGTTCGTTGCCGCGGCCGACTGCTGGCGCGCCGCTTCGGAAATGTTCTGAATCAGGTCGGCCAGGTTGTTCGACACCTGCTCGATCTCGCCCAGCGCGGTGCCGGCGTCCTCGGCCAGGCGCGCGCCGTTCACCACTTCGGACGTGGTCTGTTCCATCGAGGTGACCGCTTCGTTGGTATCGGCCTGAATCGTCTGCACCAGCGTTTCGATTCGGCGGGTGGCGCCGGAAGCGCGTTCGGCCAGTCGCTGCACTTCGTCCGCGACGACCGCGAAGCCGCGGCCTGCCTCACCGGCGGATGCCGCCTGGATTGCGGCGTTCAAGGCCAGAATGTTCGTCTGCTCGGCGATATCGTTGATGAGTTCGACGATGGATCCGATTTCCTGGGAGGATTCGCCCAGGCGCTTGATGCGTTTCGAGGTCTCCTGGATCTGGTCGCGGATCGAGTCCATGCCCGCGATCGTCTGGCGCACGATGCCGGCGCCCTTGGACGCGATCTGCACCGAGCGTTGCGCCACGTCGGCCGACTCGGCGGAGTTCTTGGACACCTCGTCGATGGAGACCGCGATCTCGTTGATCGCGGCGGATGCAGACGTGATCTGCTGCGCCTGATGTTCGGCGGCTTCCGCGAGGTGCATGGCAGTCGCCTGGGTTTCCTGCGCCGAGGTCGACACATGCAAGGCGGTGTCATTGATCGTGGTTACCAGTGAACGCAGCGCCTCGACCGCGAAGTTGACCGAGTCCGCGATTGCGCCGGTGATGTCTTCGGTAACCGTGGCTTTCACCGTCAAATCGCCTTCGGCCAGCGAGCCCATTTCATCGAGCAAGCGCAAAATGGCTTCCTGATTGCGCTGGTTCAGTTCGGCGGTGACCTGGTAGCGCTGGCGCTGGCTGCGAATCTGGCTGGCGATCAGGAGGATGACGAGGAAGATCGCCGCGGCCGCCGCAAGTACACCGACGATGAGGTTCGGGAACGCTCGCGAGGATTGCAGTTCACCCAGGCGCACCGCTACCGGTTCGGCCTTGAGCAACATGGTCTGCGAGTCGATCGAGGTCTGGTCGGCGGCCTGTTTCACATCCTGCAGGGCCGAAGCGGAATCGAGCAGTTTCTTGACCGGATCCCCGACGAGATCGGTCCATTGCGTGTTCATGTCCGTAAGGATCTGGCGCGCGTTCGGGTTGTCCATCGCGCGGATGTTCAGATCCGGATTGCCGCTGATCAGGCCGGCCAGCACCGCACCATAGAACTGGGCGTCACGCTGCAAGCCGTCGGCCGCGGACTGCGCTTCTTCGCCGCCCTGCACGATGGTCTGCACGCGGCGCTGCATGCGGTCGGCGAGCAGCATCTCGCGCGAGGAGATCATTACCTGGCTCGGCGAGCCGTTCTTGTCGGTGAGGATCTTGACCACTTCGTCCATGCGCGAGTTGAGCACGGGCATCTTGGAGTTGAAGTCGGCGGCGACCTGGGCGGTATTGAGTACCTGTTCCTTGGAGTCGAGGATCTTGGTGGCGCTTGTGTTCAGGGGCTGCCAGGCCTTGTCGAGGTCGGAAATCTCCTTGGCCACGCCGGATACCTCGCCATAGCCGCGCATGCCGGTGTTCTTGTCGCCCTTGCTGAGCTTGTTGAGCAGGTCGTCGATCGTGTTGCGCGTGGCTTCAAGGCTCTTGAACGCATCGATATTGCCGGCGGCGGCCGCGTTGGCCACGGTGGACAATTGTTGCGACAGCACCTGGACCTTGGTAACCAGGGCACTGGCCTTGGCGTCCTGCGACGCGTTGTAGGTCAGCCAGCCGAAGTCGAGTACGGCCACCAGGATCGCCGCGATCAGCAACACCACGAGCAGGGTGTTGGCACCTGCCCGTTCCTTACCGCCTGTTGCGCCTGTCGTTACGCTCATGATTCATGCCCCTTGCAAGCTTGCGATGGCCGCCGCGCTAGGCCGCGGCCTGTACGAAATCGGGCGACCGCACCAGGGTCGCCATGCTGAACTGGCCCCAGTGCATCTCGCCCAACGGATATTTCTCGCCGACAAAACGACCGTAGCGTTCGTCGTCTTCGCCGATCGCCTCGGCGCGTTGTTCTTCGGAAAAACTGCGCTGACCGAGCACTTCATCGATCAGCAAGCCGACGCTGCCACCGGCCTGGCGCACGAGCAGCACGCGGCTGGCGTCGGTAACCTGGGTGCGTTCGCCTTCCAGGTACTGCTTGAGGTCGATTACCGGCACGAGGTTGCCGCGCACGTTGGCCACGCCGAGCAGCCAGCCGCGCGTACCGGGCACGATGGTCAGTGCCGGCGGCGTCAGGATTTCATTGACTTCATGGATGCCGCTGACCATGTAGCGCTGGCCAATGCGGAAGCCGATGCCGCGCCACAGACCCGGCGCTTCGATCTGCTCGGGCATGCCGGCCACGTGCGCGAGGCTGCGCCGCTCGTAATCGGCAAGTGCCTCGAACGGGGAAAGCAGCGGCGATTCGAAGTCGGCGGGCATCGGCGATCAGCTCGCGAGCAGTTTCTGGATGCGACCGAGCAATTCGGACTCGGCCACGGGCTTGACCATGAAATCCTTGGCCCCCTGGCGCAAGCCCCAGACACGGTCGGTTTCCATCGACTTGGTGGTGACGATCAGGATCGGAATCGCCGAGGTGTCGGCATCGCGGCTGAGCGTGCGCGTGGCCTGGAAGCCGTTCATGCCCGGCATGATCACGTCCATGATGACGAGGTCAGGCCGCTCGCGCTTGACCGCGGCGATGCCTTCTTCGGCGCTGATCGCACTGCTGACGCGATGGCCGTTCTTTTCGAGCAGCGTGGTGAACACGCGCACGTCGGTCGGCGAATCATCGATGATGAGAATATGCGCCATCGTTTGCCCCTTGTTTGCCCGGATGGCCTCCGCGATCACTTCTGCGTCACATGCCGGCGGATCGCGCCGAGCAGTTCTTCGCGGGTGAACGGTTTGGTCAAATACTGTTCGGAACCGACGATGCGGCCGCGCGCCTTGTCGAACAGGCCGTCTTTCGAAGACAGCATGATCACCGGCGTGGCCTTGAACATCTGGTTGTTCTTGATCAGCGCGCAGGTCTGGTACCCGTCCAGACGCGGCATCATGATGTCGACGAAGATGATGTCTGGCTGCTGGTCGGAAATCTTCGCCAGAGCCTCAAAGCCGTCGGTCGCGGTGACGACCTCGCAACCTTCCTTCTTGAGCAAGGTTTCGGCCGTGCGGCGGATCGTTTTCGAGTCGTCGATGACCATGACCTTCAAGCCGGCCAGGCTGCCATCATTCTCAGTGTGTTCCACGTGCTAAACCCCCACCGCAAGGAGTGCATGATGCGCGCGCCGGCTGCACGAGGAATCCCGCGGCATGAGCGGGCACCCCGACGCCTTATCGCGCCTGTTCGGAAGCTGTTTAACCAATACTTAGCAAATATGTCAAGTAAATCCGCTAACCCGTCATTTTTGCTTGGAAAAAACTTGCCTCTGCAAGGCCTTTGAGCTACGACTGCGAGCCTTCGACCCGCGCGCCGCAATGCTAGTATAGCCCCGACCCTGCCGTTGCGTGTTCTTGCAATGCCGCAAACCATGACCCAAGAGTCCAGCACATCCCGTGCCAACTTTCACCGGCCGCGGGGCGCCAAGGCATGAGCTTGCGCGTGGCCATCCTGATGGACCCAATCGAGTCCATCCATGTCGAGAAGGATTCCAGCTTCGCGATGCTGCTCGAAGCCCAGCGCCGCGGCCACGATCTGCTGTACCTGACGCAAGGTTCGCTCGCCATCCGCGCCGCCGCGCCGTGGGCGCATGCGCGCGGCTTGCGCGTACGCGACGACGCGCGCGCCTGGTTCGAGCTGGATGCACCGCACTGGGTCGACCTGCGTGGCGTGGACGTGATCCTGGCGCGCAAGGATCCGCCAGTCGACGACCAGTTCATGTATGACACGATGGTGCTGGAACTGGCGCAGGAAGGTGGCGCGCTCGTGGTCAACGACCCGCGCGCCCTGCGCGACGCCAATGAAAAACTCTTCGCGTTGCGCTTCCCGCAATGCATCCCGCCGACCCTGGTCGCGCGCGATGCGGCCGAGTTCAAGCGCTTCGCCGCGGAACACGAGCGCATCGTGCTCAAGCCGCTGGATGGCATGGGCGGACACTCGATCTTCGTCAGCGCGCGCAGCGATCCGAATCTCAACGTGATCCTGGAAACGCTGACCGACAACGGCCGCACGTTCGCGATGGCGCAGCGCTACCTGCCGGAAATCCGCGACGGCGACAAGCGCGTCCTGCTGGTCGACGGCGAGCCGGTTCCCTATGCGCTGGCGCGAATGCCGCAAGGCGACGAATTCCGCGGCAACCTCGCGCGCGGCGGCAAGGGCGTCGGCATGCCGCTGACCGAACGTGAACGCTGGATCGCAGCGCAAGTCGGTCCGGAATTGTGCCAGCGCGGCATGATTTTCGTCGGACTCGACGTGATCGGCGGATTCCTCACCGAAGTCAACGTCACCTCGCCGACCTGCATCCGCGAACTCGATGCGCAATTCGGCTTGAACATCGCCGGGCAGTTGTTCGACGCGATCCAGGCCAGACGCCGGTGAGCGCGGTGGCACCGGCCATCGGCAGCCGCGAAAAGGTCAGCGTGACTTTCCTGTTTTCGCTGGTCCTGCACGGCGTGCTCGTGCTCGGCCTCACCTTTGCCTACGAAAAACCCGCGCCGAGCCTGCCCTCGC
>JAFEFD010000332.1 GCA_018240765.1 Pseudomonadota bacterium
GCCAAGAGCGAGATCAACGCCAATCCGAAGGACGACCACGACCATCCCAAGGGCGTGTGGACGCTGCCGCCGACCTTGACGCTGGGCGACAAGGACAAGGACAAGTATCTCGCGATCGGCGAATCCGACCGCATGACCCTGCGCTTCGTCAAACCCGCAGGCGACAAGATTTTTTCCGCTCCGGCGGACAGTGCGGGCAAACCGGCGAAGAATTGATCGGGCACATGCGCCTGCTGCTTTCCGGACGGCCGCCTCGCGCGGCCGTTCGCATCTGCGGGACGACTTCGTGCTGATCGCGCTCAACAAACCGTGTAACGTGCTGTGCCAGTTCACCGACAGCGGCGAACCGAAACGGCGAACATTGGCGGAGTTCGTGAACATTCCCAACGTTTATCCGGCAGGACGCCTGGATTACGATTCGGAAGGCTTGTTGTTGTTCACCGACGATGGCGTGCTGGCGCAGCGCCTGACTGATCCGCGCCACAAGACGCCGAAGACCTACCTCGTGCAGGTCGAGGGCGATCCGACCGATGTGCAGATCGGACAATTGCGCAAAGGTATACCGTTGAACGATGGTCCGACTTTGCCTGCGGATGCCAAACGGCTGCCACGCGCGCCGGACTGGCTGTGGCCGCGCGATCCGCCGGTGCGCTTCCGCAAGACCGTACCGGATGCGTGGATGGAATTGACGATCCGCGAGGGCCGCAACCGCCAGGTGCGGCGCATGACGGCGGCGGTCGGACTGCCGACGCTGCGCCTGATCCGCGTGCGCATCGGCGATGTCGCGCTGGAGGGGTTGATGCCGGGACAGACGAGGATCGTGCAAGCATGACCGAATTCAAGGATCACTTCTCCGGCCACGCCGGCATCTACCGCGAGGCGCGGCCGACGTATCCGCCGGCATTGTTCGCGTGGCTGGCGCGACAGGCGCCGGATACCGAACTGGCCTGGGATTGCGGCTGCGGCAACGGACAGGCAACCGTCGCGCTGGCCTCACATTTCGCCCGCGTCGTCGGCACCGATCCGAGCGCGAACCAGATTGCCCAGGCCGAGCCGGGCGCGAATATCGAGTATCGCGTCGAGCCCGCCGAACGCTCCAGCCTCGCCGGTGGCAGCGTGAGCCTGGTGTCGGTCGCGCAGGCGCTGCATTGGTTCGATCCTGCGCGCTTCTACGCCGAAGCCAAACGCGTGCTGAAACCCGGTGGTGTCATCGCGGCATGGGCATATTCGGATTGCACGACCGGTGACGCGGCGATCGACCGCATCAAGGACCGGCTCTACGTCGACCTCACCGGCCCCTACTGGCCGCCGGAACGCGTGCATGTGGATGCGGGCTATCGCACGCTGCCGTTTCCGTTCGCGGAAATCCCGGCACCGGAATTTCC
>JAFEFD010000333.1 GCA_018240765.1 Pseudomonadota bacterium
CTGCCCGCAAGCGTGCCGCCGGAACGGGTAAAGCTGATGCGTGAAAACCTGTATCGCCTGCTGACCACCCGCGCGCAGGTGCTGGTCCAGCTAGGTGCGCTGCAAACCAAACTGGCCAGCTCGCAGGGCGAGGCGGAACAGCAACTGCGCGGACTGGTCGACGCCACGGCAAAACTCAATGCCCTGCTCGACTCGCGCCTGTTGTGGACGCCGAGCCATTCCCCGGTCAATGCGGCCTGGTTCGCGGGCCTCACGCAAGACACGAGCGGATTCTTTGCGCCGTCGCGTTGGTCACGTGCGTTGCGCGCTACCGTTGGTGAAATCGCGGCAGCGCCCCTGCTCGCCGCGGCCGCCTTCCTGGCCTTGCTCCTGTTATTCGCCCTGCGCCTGCGCGCACCGGTGCAACTGGCCGCGATCGCCGCGCCGATGCGGCGCATCCGCAGCGACCGCTACCGCCTCACCGGCAGCGCCCTGGCCTGGAGTCTGCTCGCCGCCGCGCCGTGGCCGTTAGCGCTGCTGTTCGTCGGCGCTGCGTTCCGGGCCGCACCGAACAACAACTTCGCCGCCGACATCGGCAAGGCGCTGGCCTGGCTGGCCTTGCCGGCCTTCGTGCTCGCGTTCGTGCGCGTGATGACTGCCGAGAACGGCCTGGCGCAATTCCATTTCCGCTGGCCGCGCCTGCGCCGCGCGGCCCTGCGCGTCGCCGTGCCGTGGCTGGCGCTGATCGTGCTGCCCGCGCAATTCCTGATCGGATTGATCATGCTGCGCAACGATGCCGTCGCGATCGACGAATACGCGCGCGCCCTGCTTTGCGTTGCGCTGCTCGGCATGGCGGCGCTGTCATGGTGGCTGCTGGCGCCGAATCGCCTGTGGACTGCGCGCTATACCGTGCTCGCCGAGCCGCTGCGCTTGCGCCAGTTCACGCGCGCGATCCTTGCCGGCGGCATGCTCGTGCTGTCCATCCTCGTGCTGCGCGGGTACTTCGTCACCGCCTTGTCGCTGGCCGGACACACGCTCATGAGCCTGGCCGTGTTGCTCGCGGCAAACGTCGTCTACAGTCTCGCCGCGCGCTGGCTCGTGCTCGGCGAGCGGCGGCTGTCGCTCAAGCGCATGGAGCAACGCCTTGCGGCGGATGCCGAAGCGGCCACGGAAGGCAGCGAGACGCCTGAAGTGCAACCGGAAGAAATCACGCTGGCCAGCATCAGCGCGCAAACCCGCCGCTTGTTGCGCGCGTTCGTGGCCGTGGCGGTTGCCGCTTTCCTGCTTTGGGTCTGGTCCGATGTCGCGCCGGCGCTGACCGTGCTTGGCAACATCAGCGTGTGGACTTCCAGCGACCTCATCGATGGCAAGACCATCGCCTTGAGCGTGAGTCTGCGCGACGTGCTCGAAGCCATCCTCGTGTTCGTTTTCACCTTGATCGCCACGCGCAACCTTCCGGGACTCATCGAGTTGAGCCTGCTACGGCGCCTGCACGTGGATGCGCCCACGCGCTATGCGATCACCAGCCTGACCCGCTACGCGATCGTCTTCGCCGGCACGATCACGGGTCTGGCCATGCTCGGACTGCACTGGAGCAACCTGCAGTGGCTCGCGGCCGGTTTTTCCGTTGGTCTCGGATTCGGCCTGCAGGAAATCTTCGCGAATTTCGTGTCCGGCCTGATGGTGCTGTTCGAGCGCCCGTTCCGCATCGGCGACACGGTCACGATCGGCGATGTCGAGGGCACGGTCGC
>JAFEFD010000334.1 GCA_018240765.1 Pseudomonadota bacterium
CCCTTGTACTCGGAGCCGTTCACGGTGACGGTCAGGTCCAGGTTGTTGACCCAGGCCGCACCGCTGGTCGGACCGGGTTGATCGGTCCAGGCCAGGCTGATGCGCAAGGGTTGGGTTGCGTCGACCACCGCACCCGTGAGGACCTGGATCTGGCCGGTTGCAGTGAACAACCTTGCGCCTTCCTCATCGCTGAGGATGCGCGACACGCTGTCGAAGGAGCGATCCAGGTCCATCAGTCCCAGGCCCTGGTTGTTGGATGGCAAGGTATCGTTCGCACCGCTGCCATTCATGTAGTGCGCAGCGTTGGTCAGGAACGCCTTCGTCATTGCCGGCGATGGTGCCGCGATCGCGTGATTGATGAACCATTGCCGCACCAGCGCTGCCGCGCCGGCAACAGCCGGGGTGGAATGGCTGGTGCCGCTGGATGCGGTGTACCACTGCTGGCCCCCGGTCGGGAAGAAATTCGACGTTCCGGGTCCTGCACAAACTCCAGTGGCATCGAACGTCGGCGAAGCGCCGCCGTTGGCCGATACTGCGGGATCGAGCAGGCTCTGCTGCCAGACGCCGCCGGTGACGTGCGTACCCGGCGCCATGATGTCGGGCTTCTTGCGGCCATCGGACGTGGGGCCGCGCGACGAGAAAGAGATGATGTCGTTGGCGCTGTCCGCGCCGGCATCGGCAATGCCGCATTGATCGGCGGCACCGAAAGCCTGAACGTTTTCCGACGCGCCGACCGTGATCACGTTCTTCGCCGTGCCCGGTGTGCCGACGGTGCCGGATCCGGAGCCTGCGTTGCCCGCGGCAAAGACCACTACCATCTCCTGATTGCCTGCGGTAGCGCTTTGGGCGTCGCGCACCAGCTTGTCGAAGGTTTGCGCATCGCTGCTGTAGCTGGATGAGGAAGCACCCCAGGAATTGCTGCTGATGCGCGATCCGTCCGTGTAGGACTGGTTTTCCAGCGTCGACAGATTCGGGTTGGTGTAGGTGCCCGGGTCGAAAATCACCGACGAGCCGATCTTCACGAATGGCGCCACGCCCAGATCGTAGTGAAAGCCCAATCCATCCGCGTGCGGGGCGGCATCAAACGGCGAGGCCGTGCCGACATATCCACCAATGACATGCGAATTCAGGGTGCCGTGTCCGTCCTGCCCCGCCAGCGTGCTGCCCGAGTTCGGCGTGCCAACCAGGCGGTTATAGACGATGCGGCTCGGGCCGTTGTACACACCGCCCACGTGCAGGGCGAAATGGTTCGGCGTGGTGGTGCCGTTGTCGATGCCGGAATCGGACAGGTTCACGCGGAAGTTGCTGGTGTCGAACTGCGCCTGCGTGAAGCCATGGTCGGCCAACCATTGCAGGTGGCTGCCGGCGACCGGATTGTTGCCGGAAATCTGCCCGGTGATGATGCGGTCCTGGCGTTCATCCATCTTGTGCGGTGTCTGGTAGGACTGGATCGACACCACGTCCGGACGTGCCGCCAGCGCCGACAACTGTCCGGCCTGCTGGTCCACCACGAGGTTGCGGTATTGACCGATCGAGAAATCCTGGACGATGCGCGCATTGCCCAGCGAGGCAAGCGTTTCGGCGTTGACCGCGGCGTCCGCATACAACTGCACGGAAAGCAAACCACCGTTGTCGTTGACGCGCAAAGCACCCGGATCAACACGCTCGGCTTCGGCGTAGGGCGCCGCGTACTGGACGACATTTGCCGCCAGGCGAGACGCCAGCGATGTGCCAAGCTGCTGCAGGGTTTCGGTCTTGCCGTAGACCAGATAGGCGTTTTCCGGAATCGGCGTGACGATGTCCACGCCGCTGCGCGACAAGGCAGCGTACCATTCCGGGCGGATCGGGCCGCTGAACTGCACCAGCGCCATGCCGGTACCGCCGGGCTTGCCATAACTGCGCTGGGTTCGTTCCTTCGCCACCGCACCGGTCGTGTCCAGCGCGCCACTGTTGAGCAGGACAAGGTTCATGCGGTCGGCGAGTACGGCGCCGGAAAGCGTTTGCACGGAATTTCCGGTCGCCATCCGGACCAGGCTGAACGTTTCGTAGTCCACCGCCTTGCCGGACGA
>JAFEFD010000335.1 GCA_018240765.1 Pseudomonadota bacterium
CGGGCCCGAAGTCGGGCAGCTTGCGCGAAATTTGCCGGGATTCGAATTGCTGCAGGATGTTCATGTCTTCACCACTTGTTGGGCTGGATTATATGCCGATAATTCGGCGGATTTACGGCCGATTTGATTAAAATTTCGTATCTTGTTGAAATTCAAGTAAAAGTTTTTCGTCGTCTCGATTTAGCATCAACTTCGTTAACAAGTCGGGACGGCGCTGCCAGGTGCGTCCAAGTGCCTGTTTTCGACGCCATTTGGCGATTGCAGCGTGGTCGCCGGACATCAGCACCTGCGGCACCTCGCCCAGCGCATGGCGCTCCGGCCGGGTGTAGTGCGGGCAGTCCAGCAGACCGTCCGAAAACGAGTCCTGCCGGGCCGAATCCGCGTCGTTCAGCGCCCCGTCCTGCAGGCGTCCGATCGCATCGATCAGCACCGCCGCCGGCAGCTCGCCACCCGACAACACGTAGTCGCCGATGGAGATTTCCTCGTCGACCTCGTGCTGCAAAAACCGTTCGTCCACGCCTTCGTAGCGCCCGCACAGCAGGATGATCCTCTCCCGCTGCGCGAGTTCGGCCACCCTGGCCTGATCCAGCCGCTGTCCCTGCGGGCTGAGGTAAATCGTTTTCACCGGTTCTGCTGCCGCCGCTCGCGCCGCATTCAACGCTGCGCACAACGGATCGATCAGCATCACCATGCCCGGACCGCCGCCGAACGGACGCTCGTCCACGCGGCGGTAGGCATCGGTGGCGTAGTCACGAGGATTCCACGCATGCAGCGCCAGCAACCCGCGTTCCTGCGCCCGACCGATCACGCCGATTCCGGCGCAACTCGCGACGAAGTCGGGGAATAACGTGATCACATCAATGCGCATTGCTTTTGCTCGTCATTCCGGCGCAAGCCGGAATCCAGCGCCTTTTCCATTGACGCCTAAAAATCCGGATCCCAATCCACCGTGATCCGTCCCGCATCCAGATCCACCCTCTTCACGAATTGCCCGGTCACATACGGAATCAGGCGTTCGCGTTCGCCCTGCACCACCAGCACATCGTTCGCACCGGTCGCAAACAGGTGGCTGACTTTGCCGAGCGGCGCGCCATCAACGGTGACGACGTCGAGGCCTTCCATATCCGCCCAGTAAAACTCACCGCGTTTGGGTTTCGGCAACGCCGAACGAGGAACCCTGATTTCCGCCCCGACCAGCTTCGCCGCCGCGTCGCGATCATCGCAATGCGGCAGCTTGGCGACCATGCCCTTGCCTTGCTCGTGGCCCTGCGCGGAAGCGACTTCGCGTTCGGCTCCGTGCAGTGCCAGCCGCCAGGGACGATAGGCAAAGATCGCCATGCGCGGCTCGGTGAAGGACTCGATCTTGACCCAGCCACCGACGCCATAAAGGCCGACGATCTTGCCGACCGTCAATTGCCGATCGGCAACCACGACGGCGAAATCAGGCAGCCTTTGCTTGCTTGCCGGCTTCCTTCATCAGCCAGCGCACCTTGTCGGACAACTGCGCGCCCTTGGCGACCCACGCATTGACCTTGTCGGTGTCGAGCTGCAGGCGCACTTCCTTGCCGGCGGCGACGGGATTGTAGAAACCCACGCGCTCGATGTTGCGGCCGTCGCGCGCCTTGCGCTCGTCGGCAACGATGACGTGATAGAACGGACGGCCTTTGGCGCCGCCACGGGAGAGACGAATCTTGACCATGTTTATTTCTCGAGAATTTATCGGGTACGTTGTGTCCCCAATCGCGGATGCCAGCCTGCACATCGGCCCCAAGGAACGGGCGAACGGCGATTCGGGAGCCGCGTATTCTAGCGGGATTTCGGCAAAAAACAAAGCCTCGCAAGGACTTGGGGCTAGCGCAGGACCCGAATCCGCAACTGCGCATACGCCCCGCTCGCAGCCAGCGCGGTGATGGTCTGCTCGCCCGTATCGGCAAAGGCGTATTCGAACGGCTGTGCGGCCCGTGTCTGCCCTTCCAATTTGCCGTTCACGAGCCACAGGATGTGCTGGCGCTCGGCCCCCAGTACGCGCAGGCGCAGGCTTGCCGGGGTGTCGCTGTTCGGCGCGCGCGCGATCGCGGCGCCATCGGCCACGCCGTCGATGCGGATGGGTTGGGTCGCATCCATGCCGTCGTCGGTACAGCCGGCTTGCAAGGGGGGCACACTGCTGCGACGGCGCAGGTCCGGCGACAGCCACGGATAGGCCAGCGCCGGCCAGCGGGCGATGGCGAGCGTCCTCGCATTCGATGCCGTGCAGCCGGGACTCAGGCGATCACCGGTTTTTGCGTCGACTCGCATTTGCACCAATCCCGCGCTCCAGACACTCGCATCGCGCTCGGGCAGGGTCGGCGGGATCACGCCGTTGAGAATCCATGCGTTGCGCTTTTGCTGGCACAACCCCGGATGTTTTGGATCGAACGCGAGTCCCAACGGCCAGCACACATCGGCCTGCGTCACGCTGCGCGGTGGCGGTTGCGGGGTCAGGTCGAGGGCTGGACGCGGCAAGCCGTCGATGGCCTCGAACATCAGCGGCAACGCGGTGACAGCGCCGTATTGTCCCGGCAACGGCGTGCCATCCGGCCGGCCAATCCACACACCCGCGGTGTAACGCCGCGTCGTGCCGATGGCCCAGGCATCGCGATAGCCGTAACTGGTGCCCGTCTTCCAGGCCACGCGCGGTTGCGTGCCGGTATCAAAGGTGTCGAGCCGGTAGCCCGGACGCGGATGCGCTTCGAGGATCGCGCGCACGATCCACGCCGCGCCCTCGGACAGCACACGACGATCGACAGCGGGATCCGACTTGCCGAAACGCACATGCCCGGAAATGCCGTCGCGATTGAGCGCAGTGTAGGCGCCCACCAGATCCTCCAGCCGCGCACCGCCGCCGCCAAGGATGATCGACAGATTCGGATCGACACCACGCGGCAAACGGATATTCAAGCCGGCGTTGGCGAGGCGCGAGACGAAGCGCGCCGGTCCGACGCGATCGAGCAGGTCCACGGCCGGCACGTTGAGCGACTCGCGCAGCGCATCCGCCGCAGCGACGGGACCGGCAAAGGCCATGTCGAAATTTCCCGGCCGGTAGTTGCCGAAGGATTGCGGCGCATCGACGAGCAGGCTTTCCGAATCGATCAAGCCATCGTCGAGCGCTAGTCCATACAAAAAAGGCTTGAGCGTGGAACCCGGCGAGCGCCAGGCGCGCACCATGTCCACGTGCCCGAGGCGCGCTTCGTCGCCGAATGCGCCGGAACCGATATAGGCGCGCGCTTCCAGCGTCGCGTTGTCGACGACCAGCAAGGCCGCCGAGGTGCGCGCAGGAAGGCGGCCAAGATAATCGGCGACGCGGGTCTCGAGCGCGCGTTGCAGGTTGGCGTCAATGGTGGTTTCGATACGGCGCGCATTGGGTTGCGCTTCATGCAGACGCTCGGCGAGCAGGGCCGCGTGCAATGGTGATTCCAGTTCGCGCGCGGCGACGGACTCGATGCGCGCATCGCGCACGCTGGCCGCGGTCCAGACACCCAGTGCGGACATGCGCGCGAGCACCTTGTCGCGCGCGATACGAGCGCGTTTTGGATTGCGATCCGGGCGCAGCCGCGTCGGCGATTGCGGCAACACCGCGAGCAATGCGGCTTCGGCATGCGACAGTCGCGATGCCGGTTTGCCCAGGTACGCCCACGACGCGGCTTGCACGCCTTCGATGGTGCCGCCGAATGGCGCATGGTTCAGATACAGGGTCAGGATCTGGCGTTTGGACAGATGCGCTTCGAGTTGCAGTGCGCGCAGGATCTGACGCAGCTTGCCGCCAACGCTGCGCGGCTGCGGATCGATGATGCGCGCGACCTGCATGGTCAGGGTCGATCCGCCCGAGACGATATGGCCGTGGCGCACGAGTTGCGCGAACGCGCGCGCCAACGCAACGGGATTCACGCCCGGATGCCGGTAGAACCAGCGATCCTCGTAAGTAAGCAAGGCTTGCAGATACAGCGGCGAGACTTCATCCGGCGTGACCGGATAACGCCACGCACCGTCGATGTCCGTGAATGCGCGCAGCGGCGTGCCGTCGCGCGCCAGCACCACCGTGCTGCCGCCATTGGCATCCGGCAGCGGCAATGGGAACAGCCGATCGAGCGCGAAGGCAGTCGAGGCGATGACTGCGGCGGCGATGCCCGCACGCTTCAGCCAACGCAACGCGCGAACGCGCGGATCTCCCGCTCCCCCGGCGCCAGCGCGCGAAAGGAACGGGAAGCGCATCCTCATGGCTCGACCACCTTGATTGATTCCGGCACGCTCTTGCCAACACCACGCGCCTGCGCCAGATACATGTCCTCCACCAGCGGTGGCGGCACGCGATACGTGCCCGGCGAAACCGCGCGCACCAGATAGAACACGTGCGCGGCCTGACCCTTGTCGAGCTTGAGCGCGGCGACGTAGCGATCGTCGCGGAACTCCTCGTGCCGCACTTCGGCAGCCTGCGAACGATCCGAGAGCGTGATGCCGTCGATCACCACGCCGGCCCATTGCTTGGCATCGGTGAGATTGAAATTCTCGATCTCCAATCCGCCGGGTAGAAGGTCGGTCAGCAAGGCATCCGGCATCTGCTCGCGTGCCTCGATGGTCAGACCCACGATCAACGCATCGCCTTCCTTGAGCGGTGTCGGCGTCCACGCTTTGCCGTCCAGCGTGTAGAACGCTCGGCGCACCGAAACCTGACGATCGTCCGGCGCTGGCACGCTCGTCGGCACACCGGCGATGTCGGTGCTCACGTACAGCGGCACGTCGCCGCTCGGACTCA
>JAFEFD010000336.1 GCA_018240765.1 Pseudomonadota bacterium
ACACCAGCGCGAGCAGCCACCAGCCGTAGTGCATTGTCAGGTTCGCAAGCATGTCAAGCCTTCGGCAGCGCTTTGGCCGCCTGCTGCTGTTCCAGGCTCGACTTGGCCACCTCGGCGATGCCCGCGAGCGAACCTAGCAGGCCCATCGATTCCATCGGCAGCAGCAACAGTTTCTGGTTCGGCGCGGTGCCCATCGACTTGAGTGCGTCCACGTACTTGGTCGCGACGAAATAATTGATGGCGTTGATATCGCCCTTGCGGATCGCCTCGGAAACCATTTCGGTCGCCTTCGCTTCGGCCTGGGCCTGACGTTCACGCGCTTCGGCTTCGCGGAATGCCGCTTCGCGACGGCCTTCGGCAGAGAGGATCACCGATTGCTTCTCGCCTTCAGCCTTCAGGATCGCGGCCTGGCGGAAACCTTCGGCTTCGAGGATGTTGGCGCGCTTCTCGCGCTCGGCCTTCATCTGCCGCGCCATCGAATCGATCAGGTCGCGCGGCGGCTGGATATCCTTGATCTCGATGCGGTTGCACTTCAAACCCCACGGATGCGTGGCTTCATCCACCACGCGCAGCAGGCGCGCATTGATGTCATCGCGCTTGGACAGTGATTCGTCAAGATCCATCGAGCCAAGCACGGTGCGGATATTGGTCATCACCAGATTCAGGATCGCCTGCTGCAGGTTGGACACCTCATACGCAGCCTTGGCCGCGTCGAGCACCTGATAGAACACCACGCCATCCACGCGCACCACCGCGTTGTCCTTGGTGATGACGTCCTGCGAAGGCACGTCGAGCACCTGTTCCATCATGTTCATCTTGCGCCCGACCGTGTGGTAGATCGGAATCAGGATGTGCAGGCCCGGCTCCATCGTGCTGGTGTACCGACCGAAAGTTTCCTTGGTCCACTCGTAGCCCTGCGGCACCACGCGCACGGTCTTGGAAACAAAGATGGCGACCACAACCAGCAGAACCAATGCGACAAACCCACCCATGGCGATCTCCGCAAAACGGCAAGAAGGGTTTCGAGTATAGCGCGGCGCCGCGTCAGTGCGCGGCCGCGAAGAACGCGCGGAATGCGGGCGAGAACACGCGCTCGTCGGGCAGCGCGTTGGCATCCAGCTGGCGCGCCGCGCGAGCGTCGCTGCGCGCGCCGTCGAGTTGCTGTGCCTCTCCCGATCGGGCCAGTGCGAAGCGGGCCGCACTGCGCAACAGATAGGCCTGGAAGCGCACGCTCGCGCCGTTGACCGCATCGACATCCAGGCGCGCCGCGTTCGCAAAACGGCCAGCGACGAAGTCGGCATAGGCGCGGGTTAATGCAGACGGCGGTCCAGCAGCCGTACCCGTGGTTGTTTTCGCCGGCGGATTGGTTGCCGGCGCGGACGCTGGTATGACCGGCTTTTCGGCCACCGCCTGCGCTGGCTGCGTTTTCGCGGGAGCTTCCTGCGCTTGCACGGCAACCGGCATGCACTGCGCCTGGAGTTGCTCTTCTTGCGCACGCAACTGGCGCAGGCG
>JAFEFD010000337.1 GCA_018240765.1 Pseudomonadota bacterium
ATTGGTGGGCAGTACAGGGATCGAACCTGTGACCCCCACCATGTCAAGGTGATGCTCTACCGCTGAGCTAACTGCCCACGGAGGGGGCGCGAATGATACAACGCGGGCGGCTCGCCGCCAAGTGCGCGGATTTGGCGTGCATGGCTTGGCGGTTCGCGCGGGTCCGCCGATAATCGCGCGTTGAACCAAGGCGCCGCATGCAGTTCGATTCCTTCACCTTTGTCGTCTTCTTCGCGGTCGTCTTGTGCGTTTACAACGCCATGCGCGACTGGTCGGCGCGAAAATGGTTTTTGTTGATCGCGAGCTATGTTTTCTACGCGGCCTGGAATCCGTTGTTCCTGCCACTGCTGATCGGTTCGGCGACATTGGATTACTGGGTGGCGCGGCGTATCCATGTTGCAGCGGGAGCGGCGCGCAAGCGCTGGATCGTCCTGACCCTTGTGGTGAATCTCGGCGTGCTGGGCATCTTCAAATACCATGCCTTCCTGCTCGACAATCTCGCCGCCGTATTTGCGCTTGTTGGCGTGCGCTATGTGCCCGCGCCGATGGACATCATCCTGCCGATCGGCATCTCGTTCTATACCTTTCATTCGCTGTCGTATTGCCTCGACATCTACCGCGGCAAATTCGCACCGACGCGAAACTGGCGCGACTACGCGCTGTATGTCGCGTTCTTCCCGCAACTCGTGGCCGGTCCGATCACGCGCTTTACCCAGATGCGCGAGCAAATCGAAAATCCACGCCGGACCACGCGCGAGGGCATGGCCTGGGGATGCGCGCTGCTGGTGCTCGGCCTGTTCGAGAAATGCGTGCTCGCCGACACCGTGTTCGCGCCGGTGGCGGACGCATTCTTCAACGCGGTCGATGGTGCGAGCGCGGCCGCGGCCTGGAGTGGTACGCTGGCTTTCTGCGGGCAGATCTTCTGCGACTTTGCCGGTTATTCGACGTGTGCGATCGGCACGGCGCTGGCACTGGGTTTCGTGCTGCCGACGAATTTCCGCTATCCCTATGCAGCGGTTGGTTTTTCGGATTTCTGGCGGCGCTGGCACATCTCGTTGTCGACCTGGCTGCGCGATTATCTGTACGTCTCGCTCGGCGGCAATCGGCGTGGCGCATGGCGAACCTACGTCAACCTGATGCTGACCATGCTGATCGGCGGCCTCTGGCATGGCGCTGCATGGACGTTCGTGATCTGGGGCGGGCTGCACGGTGTGTATCTGGCGGTCGAACGCTTTGTACGCGAACGGCTGTGGCCGCAAGGTGTCGTCGCTTCCGCACCTCTTCGGTTCGCTTATGGTCTGTTGACCTTGTTGCTGGTCACGCTCGCTTGGATATGGTTCCGCGCCGCGGATGCCGGCACGGCGTGGCAAGCCACTACACGGCTTGTGGCCACTTCGGCGGAGGGACCCAGCACGGAACAATGGCTGGCGATTGCGGCATTCGTTGTCGTGACCGCAGTGCACTGGCTGATGCGCGAGCGTGATTTGAAATCCGAGTCTGCGCGAATTCCCGCACCACTGCTCGGCGTGCTGCTGGGCGCGATGCTGGCGCTGATCGTGTTGTCGCCGGGAGACAATCATGCCTTCATCTATTTCCAGTTCTGATTCTGCGCAGGGAAGGCGCTGGCTGACGGCGTGGATCGTCGCGATCGTGTTAGCCGTCATGATTTGCTGGGGTGTCGAAGCGCATTGGCGCGCGCTGAACTACCGCCCGAACATTCTCGATTCGCGCCAGCTGTGGTCGCAGCAGCGCAAACGCGTGGATCGCGGCAAAGGCATCGCGCTCGCCCTGCTTGGCGCTTCACGCACCGAATTCGGCATCGACCCGAAGCGTCTGCATGAGCGCCTGCCGAGATACCGGCCGGTGATGCTGGCGGTGGATGCGCATTATCCGCTGGCCACCCTGCGTGATCTGGCCGCCGACGAGGATTTTCGCGGCGTGGTGCTGTGTGACCTGGATGCGGTCGGTTACCTGCACCTGTTCTGGGACATGCAACAACCCTACGTCGACTATTTCCACAAGCAATGGACGCCGAGCTGGAACCTGCATCGCCACCTGCTGACGGATTGGCAGCGCGTCGCGGTGATTGCCAATCCGGCGTTCGGCTGGAAGGCCAGCCTCATGCATGCGTTCGACGGTGGAGAGCCATTTCACGACTACATCCGCTATTACGCCGATCGCAGCGGCGACATCGACTACCGGCAAACCGATCCCGAATCCAGCAAACGGCATTTTGCGCAAACAATGGAAGGCAACATCGCACACCTGCCACCGCACGATCCGCAACGCTGGTTGTCGGATCTCGCGCCGATGCATGCCTGGATCGCCGCGATCAATGCGCGCGGCGGCAGCGTGATTTTCTATTCCAGCCCGGTCAATGGGCTGCAACGCGAGGCGCTGCAACGCGTGTTCCCGCCCGAACAGTATTGGAATCGTCTGGCCGCTGCGTTTCCCGAAGCGCATTTCCTGGACGCGCTGGACGTTCCGGCATTGTCCCGTTTCGATCTGCCGGACGATTCGCACATGGATTACCGCGACAAGCCGGCCTACACCGATGCGCTGGCCGAAACGTTCCTTGAGCGCGGTTGGTTGATCCGCTGAAACAACCTCAACCGCGCAATCCCGCCTCGCGCAGCTGGTGCAACTGATCGCGCAGGCGTGCGGCGTCCTCGAATTCCAGGTTCTGCGCGTGTTTGTACATTTGCGCCTCGATGCGCTTGAGTTCCGCCGCGAGTTTTTCCGGCGACAGCGCGGCGTAGTTGGCCGCTTCTTCGGCGACGCGCAGCCCGCCGCGCGACTTGCGTCCCGTGCGCTCGGCCTCGGCGTCGGCGCGCGCACCTTCCATGATGTCGGTGATTTTCTTGACCACCGATTTCGGCGTGATGCCGTGCGCAAGGTTGTATTCGACTTGCTTGTTGCGGCGGCGATCGGTTTCCTCGATTGCGCGCTTCATCGAATCGGTGATGCGATCGGCGTACAGGATCGCCGTGCCACGCAGGTTGCGCGCGGCGCGGCCGATGGTCTGGATCAACGAGCCGGTGGAACGCAGGAAGCCTTCCTTGTCGGCATCGAGGATCGCCACCAGCGACACTTCGGGCATGTCCAGGCCCTCGCGCAGCAGGTTGATGCCGACGAGCACGTCGAACTTGCCCAGGCGCAAGTCGCGCAGGATCTCCACGCGCTCCACGGTTTCGATGTCCGAGTGCAGGTAGCGCACGCGCACGCCATGTTCTTCCAGGTAATCCGTCAGGTTTTCTGACATGCGCTTGGTCAGCGTCGTCACCAGGACGCGGTCGCCCATGGCGACGCGCGCATTGCATTCGCCGAGCAGGTCGTCGACCTGGGTGCGCACGGGCCGCACTTCGACTTGCGGATCGACCAATCCCGTTGGCCGCACCACGAGTTCCACGATGTTGCCTTGCGTGTGCGCGAGCTCGTACTTGCCGGGTGTCGCCGAAACGAAGATGGCGCGCGGCGCGCGGCGTTCCCATTCCTCGAACTTCAGCGGCCGGTTGTCGAGCGCGGATGGCAGGCGGAAGCCGAATTCGACCAGGGTTTCCTTGCGCGAGCGGTCGCCTTTGTACATGGCGCCGAGTTGCGGAATCGTCACGTGCGATTCGTCCACGACGAGCAGCGCATCGGCCGGAAGATAATCGAACAGGCATGGCGGCGGCTCGCCCGGCGCGTGCCCGGTCAGGTGTCGGGAGTAATTTTCGATGCCGTTGCAATAGCCGATCTCGGCGAGCATCTCCAGATCGAATTGCGTGCGCTGTTGCAGGCGCTGCGCCTCGACCAGCTTGTTTGCCGAGTACAGTTGTTCAAGACGTTCCTTGAGCTCGACCTTGATCGTCTCCACCGCTTCGAGCACCGTGCGGCGCGTGGTCACGTAATGCGAACCGGGATAAATCGTGTAGCGCGGAATCTTGCGCGTCGCCGCGCCGGTCAGCGGATCGAACAGCGACAGGTTTTCGATGACGCCATCGAACAATTCGATGCGCACCGCTTCCATCTCGTTTTCCGCCGGGAACACGTCCACGGTCTCGCCGCGCACGCGATACGTGCCGCGATGCAGTTCGTAGTCGCCGCGTTCGTATTGCAGTTCGGTCAGGCGCCGCAGCAGTTCGCGCTGATCGAGGCGATCGCCGCGCACCAGGTGCAGCACCATGCGATGGTATTCGCCCGGATCGCCCAATCCATAAATCGCCGACACCGTCGAAACAATGATCGCGTCGCGGCGCTCGATCAGCGCCTTGGTCGCCGACAGGCGCATCTGCTCGATGTGCTCGTTGATCGACGAGTCCTTCTCGATGTAGGTGTCGCTGGACGGAACGTAGGCTTCCGGCTGGTAGTAGTCGTAGTAGCTGACGAAATACTCCACCGCGTTGTGCGGAAAAAACTCCTTGAACTCGCCGTAGAGCTGCGCCGCCAGCGTCTTGTTCGGCGCCATCACGAGGGTCGGTCGCTGCACGCGTTCGATGACGTTGGCGATGGTGTAGGTCTTGCCCGAGCCGGTCACACCGAGCAGGGTCTGGTGCGCGAGTCCGGACTCGAAACCGGCGACAAGTTTTTCGATCGCGTCGGGCTGGTCGCCGGCGGGCTTGAACGGCGCAACGAGTTGGAAGCGGTCGGACATCGCAGGTTCCGGAAGCGAACCGTTGATTATAGTCTGGGAGCGATTCCGAAGTCGGCGTTTTCCTACATGCGATGGCGCCAGCTGCCGATTCAGCACCGCGCGAGCGATTCCTAGCATGACGCCATCGCCGAGGAGGAGCCGTCATGCGCCAGCCGTCATCGAAAAACATGAGTGGGATCACCCTGATCGAACTGGTCTTTACCATCGCGATCGGGTCCATCCTGTGCGCCGTGAGCCTGCCCGCGCTGGGCGGCCTGATGCAAAGCGGACAGTCGCGCAGCGCGCACAACGCGCTGGTCGCGGCGCTGAATCTTGCGCGCAGCACTGCGGCATCGCGCCAGTCCGATATTTCCATCTGTCCGAGCCGCGACGGCGCCACCTGCGACAACGCGATCTGGTGGCAGCACGGCTGGATCGTGTTCGACGACGCCAATCGCGATGGCGTGCGCAGCGCCAACGAGGCGATCATCCATGTCGGGCAGTTACACGATGGCATGGCCATCGCCAGCACGGCGGGGCGTCGCCATGCCACCTATCGTGGCGATGGCACCTCGGCCGGCACCAATCTCACCTTCACGTTCTGCGACCGCCGCGGCGCGGCAAGCGCGGATACCATCGTGATCAGCAACGCTGGCCGCATCCGTTCCGGCAAGGCCACCAGCAGCCAGGCCGCAGCCGCCTGCGCCGGCTTGCCGACACCTTGACCAAACTCCCGTTGTCCCTGAAAATATGCGGCTCGCTCCGAACATTTCCCCGATAGCTCAGCGGTAGAGCAAGTGACTGTTAATCACTGGGTCGGCGGTTCGATCCCGTCTCGGGGAGCCA
>JAFEFD010000338.1 GCA_018240765.1 Pseudomonadota bacterium
AGCCTGGTCAACAACACCGGCAGCAATGGCGGCGGCGTCGCGCTTTACGGATCCAGTGCAACGGCCTACTTCGGCAATGTCACGTTCAATGGCAACACGGCCAGCGCGAATGGTGGCGGCATCGCCAACCTGCGCAACAGCGCCGACAATTTCAATCCGACGATGACGCTGGCCAACAATACGCTGTCGGGAAATACCGCAGGCAGCAACGGCGGCGGTGCGCTCTACAACGGCGGTGCGCAAGCCGATGTGGTCGTCGCCAACAGCATTCTGGCCAACAGCAGCGCGGGCGGAAACTGCGCCGGACCCAATGGCATCACCGACCAGACGCACAACCTGCAATTCGGCTCGGGAACCGACTGCGGCGCGGGCATGACCGTGGGCGATCCGATCTTGTCCGGGCCGGCACCGTTCGGCGGCGTCAACTTCGCGGTTTTCGTCATGCAGCTCAACAATGGCAGCGCCGCTTCCGGTAACGGTGACCCCGCGACGTGCAGCGCATCGCCGATCTACAACCTCGATGCCGCGCTCAACACGCGGCCCAGTGGCGCCACGAATTGCGACATCGGCGCGTTCGAGTACGCTGGCCCGGCAACCGCGCCTGACTTGACTGTCGCCAAGTCGCACACCGATCCGTTCATTTCGCCATCAAACGGCGACACCTACACGATCACGGTTACCAATGGCGGCAATGCAGCCACCAGCGGCACGGTCAGCGTGGTCGACACCTTGCCCGCCGGCTTGAACGCAACCGATATGAGCGGCACCGGTTGGTCCTGCACGTTGGCGACGCTTACCTGCACGCGCAGCGATGCGCTGGCGACGAGTGCGTCGTATCCGTCAATCATCTTGACGGTGGACACCGCCACCGGCCTGGTCAGCAGCGTCAACAATTCCGTCACCGTGTCCGGTGGCGGCGAGACGGATACCAGCAACGACACAGCGACGGACTTGACCAATTTCTCGGCACCGCCGGACCTGATCGTGACCAAGTCGCACAGCGGCAATTTCAATCCCGGCCAGATCGGCGCCACCTACACCATCAGCGTGAGCAATATTGGCGCCGGCGCCAGCAGCGGTACGGTGATGGTGGTTGATACGCTGCCCGCGGGACTCACTGCGACCGCGATCAGTGGATCCGGCTGGAACTG
>JAFEFD010000339.1 GCA_018240765.1 Pseudomonadota bacterium
GGTGTGCGGAGCGGGGAAGAAGTAGACCACGACCGGGCCTTTTTTCAACGCGGCGTCCAGATCAAACGTAAAAGGATTGCCGGCCAGCCAGGCCGGCAGGCTGAATTCGGGTGCCTGTGCGCCGACTTTCAGTTCGGCCTGCGATGCAGGGGAAAAAGCAGCCAGCGTGATGGCGGCGGCAGCGGCGAGGGCAGTCAATGATTTCATGGCGAATCCTCCGTGGGAGTTGGGACGATACTACTGAAAACGTTCACGTCCTGTGAGCGACCGGCGCAATGGGGTTTTCCTGACGCGAAATCGTGAGAAACTTCGCGTTCCGGTCCATGTGGAATCGAAATGACGACGCAATCCTTGGCAGCCATCGGCATGCCCGGCAAACCCTGGGGCGATAGCGAGAAACTCGAATGGCGCTCGCGCCAACGCAAGCAGCGAAGCTATGCCGAAGAAGTGTTGGTCAGGGTCGAGGCGCTGCGTTCGCGTTTCGATGTGGTGGAATACGCGCGGCTCGATTATGCGTCGGATGGCGCCTATCCCTTGTTTGCCATCCGCAGCCGCGCTTGGAACGATGCTTGTCCGACCGCGCTGGTCACCGGCGGCGTGCACGGCTACGAAACCAGCGGCGTACACGGCGCCTTGCAGTTCGCCGAGCAGCATCTGGCGGACTATGCCGGACGCATGAACGTGCTGGTCGTGCCGTGCGTGAGCCCGTGGGCTTACGAATGCATCCAGCGCTGGAATCCGTTTGCGATCGATCCGAATCGTTCGTTTCGACAGAACAGCCCGGCGCCTGAATCGGCGGCCCTGATGGAATTGGTCGCGCCATTGCGTGATCGCATCCTCGTGCATATCGATCTGCACGAAACCACCGATTCCGACGAATCGGAATTCTGTCCCGCGCTCGCCGCTCGCGACGGCAAGGAATTCGAGCCGGAGGGGATTCCGGATGGCTTCTACCTGTGCGCCGACGCGGTGAATCCACAACCGGAATTCCAGCAGGCGATCATTGAAGCCGTTGCAAAGGTCACCCACATCGCGCCGGCGGACGCGAAGGGCGAAATCATTGGCTCGCCGATGGTCGCGCCCGGCGTGATCGAATACGACTACGCGAAATTGGGACTGTGTCCTGGCATCACCGGCGCGCGCTACAAGACCACGACCGAGGTTTACCCGGATAGCCCGCGTGCGACACCCGAGCAATGCAACGCCGCACAATCAGTTGCCGCGCGCGCGGCGCTGGATCATGCGCTGGTGCAAACCGCACGTTGAAGTATCATCCGCGTTGGCACAGCCATTGCCGCGCCAACTGGGGAAACCGTGGCTCGCATCGTCGTCATCACGCACGCCTACGACAATTTCCGCGCGCGCAAACCGCTGCTCGGCAGCCTTGCCAAACACTGGATCGACGCCGGTCATTCGGTGGACGTGGTCGCAGGACTTGGCGATTGGCCGGATGCCGATGTATCGATCCTGCACGTCGACCTTTCCGTCGTTCCGGACACGTATCGCGAAGCGGCGAAGCGTTATCCGGTCGTGATCAACGGCGGTGCACCCGACGTCCGCAAGACTCGTGTCAGTCGCAATTTGCTCAAGCGTGGTGATGAATGGGATGGACCGGTCGTCGTCAAGACGGATCTGAATTATTCCGGCATTCCGGAACGTCACGCGGCGGAATGTTTCCGTCGCGATGGCAGGACCCCGGATCTGGCGCCGTCGCCACTGGTCAGTACGGACCGGCCGTATCCGATACTGGCTTCCATCGGCGCGGTGCCGGACACGATCTGGAACAATCCCGGCCTGGTCGTTGAACGCTTTTTGCCGGAACGTGATGAACGCGGGTTCTGCATGCGCGCCTGGGTATTCTGCGGCGATCGCGAACGCTGCACGCGTTATTGTGGCACGCATCCGATCGTGAAAACCGCCAACATCATTGCGCACGAGCCGGTATCCGTGCCCGAGGAGTTGCGCGCCGAACGCGAACGACTCGGCTTCGATTACGGCAAGTTCGACTTCGTCGTGCGCGACGGCAGGTCGATTCTGCTCGACGCGAACCGCACGCCATCCGCGCCGCCTGCCAGCCCCACCATGGAGGCTTCAAACGCGCAACTGGCCGGCGGTTTCCTCGGCTTGCTGGGGAACGGCTGATGAGTGAATCCGCGCTGATCGCGCCGCGCGATCATTTTTCGCAAATCGTTCCGCAGTGGTCGCATTTCGGACCGCCGCTGCGCCCGTGGCCCGATGACACTGCGGTGGTGCAGCGCGCGGCGTCAACGCTGGACGCTGGCGCGCATGTCGTGGTGCTGGGACTGACGCCGGAAATCATCGCCTGCGACTGGCCAATCGATGTGAAATTGTCGGCTGTCGATCACAGCCCGGCCATGATCGAACAACTGTGGCCGCCGGCGAAAGGCCCAATCGACTCAGAAGTGATTTGGGCCGATTGGGCAGCAATGCCGTTCGAGTCATGCACGATCGACCTGGTTGCCGGTGACGGTTGCTATGTGCTGCAGACCTGGCCGGAAGGCTATGCGGCGCTGACGCGGGAAGTTGTCCGGGTGCTGCAGCCCGGCGGGCGCTATGTCATCCGCGTGTTTTTGCGACCGGATGCGGCGGAATCCGTCACCGACGTTGCAACCGACCTGGCCGCAGGCCGCATCGGCAGTGTGCATGCGATCAAGCTGCGTCTGCTCGCGGCGGTTCATGGCGCAAGCGGTGCAGGCAGCCGGCTCGACGA
>JAFEFD010000033.1 GCA_018240765.1 Pseudomonadota bacterium
CTGCCGAGTGAGCACATCCGCAAGCTGGTCGAAACTGCCGATGCCCTGGGCCGCTACACGTTGTGGGCGGCCACGTTCGGCGATGGGCTTTTGCAGCGCGATGCGCAGGGGCGCTGGCAGGAAACGCCGGGCAACCCCGGGCTGCCGCGCATGGTCGTGTCGGTCGCGGAAACGTCGAACCTGTTCGGACGCCCGCGAGTCTGGGTAAGCACCTTTGACGGCCTGTGGTACCGCGAAGGTGACCGCTGGCACAAATTCGACCGCGCGATCGCGGCAACCGAAGACCTGCGCGTCACCGGCAGCGGCGCCGACGAGCAACTGTGGATCACGACCATCGGCCAGGGTCTGTGGCGCATCGATCGCGATGGCGTGCGCCACTGGAGCGTGGAATCCGGCGAATTGCCGTCGAACGACTTGTATGCGATGGCTACGAGCCAGGTCGCCGGCGGCGCCAGCGTGCTGTGGGTCGCCAGCCGTGCGGGACTGTTGCGCGTGCGTGGCGACCACGTGCGCGTGTTCGACCGCAGCTACGGATTGCCATCCGACGCAGTGCGGGGATTGAGCGTCTGGCGCAGCCCCGACGGCATCGACGTCTTGTGGCTGGCGACCGAGGCGGGTGTGGCGCGTGCCGTGCTCGGCTCAAGCCGCTGGCGCACGGTGTCGCTGCTGGGCGCGCGCGGCACTGGCGTGTTCGGCATATTGCCCGAATCCGATGGTCGCGGCGGCGAGCGGCTGTGGGTGGCAGCGAACTCGGATGGCCTGGGCTTGTACGAAAACGGCGTCTGGCGGCATTTCTCGCGCGCCAACGGAACGTTGCCGGGCGACGATGCGAACCTGATCGAACGCGCACTGGACGACTCCGGCAAATCCGCGCTTTGGCTGGGCCTGGATGGCGGCCAACTGTTCCGCGTGACGGAACCGGGCCCGCACTTCGAGGCTGTCGCCACACCGTGGCGAACCAGGCCAGGTGAGGAAATCAACGACATCCTGAGCCGGATCGAAGACGGTCGCGTCGAACGCTGGTTCGCCACGCGCGAATCGGGCATCTACCGCTGGCGCGACGGCAAGTGGACTGCGTTCATGCCCGCGGGCGCCAAGGCGCCGTGGCAGGTGCAACGATTGCTCGAGCAGACTGATGCGCATGGGCGCCGATGGTTGTGGGCGACGACCACGCAGGGACTTGCGCGGTTCGACGGCACGCAGTGGGATACCGGCGTGGCGAAGTTGCCCGACACTTCGTTGTTCGGCCTGAATCTGTGGCCTGACGACAACGGCCGCGCGGTGCTGTGGATCGGCAGCCGCAACCACGGCATCGTGCGCGTGGATGCGACCGATCCCGTGCATCCGGTGTTGATGCCCGACGACTTGCCGTCGGCGCCGGATCCGACTGCGTACGATGCGTTGCGCGATACGCAAGGGCGCATCTACATCAGCACCAACGCGGGCGTACAGCGACTCACGCCGAATGCCGGCGGCTACCAGTCGCGTGTGTTCACGCGCCGCGATGGATTGGTGAACGACGAATGCAACGGCGGCGCACAATTCATCGATGCGCACGATCGCTTCTGGACCGGCACGCTCGGCGGCGCGGCGGTTCTCGATCCGGCCGTCGGAATCCGCGATGCGACGCCCAAGCCGTTGCGCTGGATGGGAGCACAAATCGACGGCAAGCCGGTTGGCAGCGACGACGGCATCACGATTCCGCCGGGACGCCACGAACTGGTCGTGCGCTTCGCGCTGCTGGCGTGGAACCGTGAATCCGAATCGCGTTTTCGTACCCAGCTCGCCGGTTACGATTCCGCGCCAAGTGAGTGGACCGGGCAAAACACGCGCACGTTCGAAAACCTGCCGCCCGGGCAATACCTCTTGCGTATCGAAGCGCGCGACTACGCCGGCAACGCCAGCGCGCCGCTGGAAATTTCCATCGTGACCCAGCCCGAATGGTGGCAGCGTTGGTGGATACGGCTGGCGGCTGGTTTGCTCGTCTTCGCCGCCGGCGCCGGCCTGGTCAAATGGCGCACGCGCAGCCTGAGTGCGCGCCAGCGCCGGCTCGAGGCCCAGGTCGACGAGCGCACCGCCGAATTGCACGCTGCCAACACGCGCTTGCTGAAACTGTCCTACAGCGACGCGCTGACAGGCTTGGCGAATCGCCGGCGTTTGCTCGAAACCTTGGGTAATTGCGCGCGCGCCGCTGGCGGCAACCACGTCGCAATGATTTTCGTCGACGTGGATCATTTCAAGGACTACAACGACCGCTTTGGCCATCCTGCCGGCGACGTGGCCTTGTGCTGCGTGGCGGACGCGATGCGCGCTTGCGTGCCAGCGGACGCGATCGTCGCCCGCTACGGTGGCGAGGAGTTCGCCTGCGTGCTGTTCGACGCGCCCCTGGAGAACGCGCGCATCATCGCCGAACGCATCCGCGCTGACGTCGCGCAGCGCGATGTCGCCGTACCCGGCACCGGCAGCGTCAACAAAGTCACGATCAGCGCCGGCGTGGCCAGCGCCACGCTCGCCTCGGAAGGCGATATCCACGCTTTGCTGCA
>JAFEFD010000340.1 GCA_018240765.1 Pseudomonadota bacterium
AATTCGATCGTCTCCAGCGGTTTGGACTTGGCCTTCATGATGTCCGGCAGCTTGATGAAGCGTGGCTCGTTCAGGCGCAGGTCGGTGGTGATGACGGCGGGCAGGTCGACTTCGATGGTTTCCAGGCCCGCATCGACTTCGCGCGTGACGCGCGCGGCGTTGCCGGTGACTTCGACCCTGGATGCAAACGTGGCCTGCGGCCGGTTCCACAGCGCGGCCAGCATCTGGCCGGTCTGGTTGCAGTCGTCGTCGATGGCTTGCTTGCCCAGAATCACGATCTGCGGTTGTTCCTTCTCGACGAGCTTCAATAGCGTGCGCGCTGCGGTGAGCGGCTGGATGGCGTCTGGGGTCACGACGTGAATCGCTCGGTTCGCGCCCATCGCAAGGCCATTGCGCAGATGCGCCTGGGCATCGGCTGGACCGATCGTGGCGACGATAACTTCGGTCGCGATGCCCTTCTCGCGCAGACGCAGCGCTTCTTCCAGCGCGATGTCGTCGAACGGATTGGCCGACAGTTTCACGCCGTCGGTGACGACGCCGGAGCCATCCGGCTTGACCTGGATGCGCACGTTGAAATCGACGACGCGCTTGTATCCGACCAGAATCTTCATGGTTGCGCATTCCTTTGATGCAGCGGCCAGCGAGCCGGGCGAAGGGAATGGCAATTCTACCGCGCGCGGGCGGTTTCGGGCAGGTCGACTCGGCTACAAAAAAGCGGGCCGTTGTCGCGGCCCGCTCGCTCGGGGCGAAAAACCTCGATCAATCGTTGGCCGGTTGGGCCGCGTGGCGCCCCGCGTGGCGATTGGCTGCTTCGTTGGCTTCGATGAAGCCATCACCATTGGCGTCGATCTTGGCGAAATGTGACTTTGCCGCAGCCAGAAATTGGTCCAGGGTCACGCTGTCGCTGCCGGGACTGGCGCCCATGTGGCGCAGCATGCGTTGCGCCGAGCGTTGCTCGTGGCGCTGCATCGGCGGCGAGGCGGCGATGTCGGCGGCGTCGATGCTGCCCTTGTTTTGCGTGTCGATGGCATGAAAACGGTTCGTGGCGGCGGCCAGGTATTCATCCTGCGAGATCTTGCCATCGCCATTGGCATCCATTTTCTTCAGCATATGCTGGAAATGCGCCGTGTCGGTGGGCGCCGTTGCAGGTGCCGCGTCTTGTGCGGTTGCATACAGCGCGACGCTGCTCAGCGGCACTGCCGCCAGGATTGCAAAAATCAGGTTGCGCGACATGTTTGCGTGCTCGTGAGGCATGGCCAATCGCCATGGTCACCTTAACGCGCGCCGGGGCTCCGTGTTGACGGTGCGGCGGTAAAAGTTGGTAACCGCCTGTAAAGGCCGATCAGGCGATGCGACCGGCCAGTGCTCGCGCGAAACGTTCGACGCTGCCGGGCGCATAGGCAAAGAACAGCGAAGGCTCGGTCAGTTCGAGCTCGAGCAGGCGCGGCGTGCTGTCGGCATGTTGGATCAGGTCGATGCGTGCATACGGCAATGTTCCGAATGGCATCGCTGCCAGTGCGCGCTGGGACAGCGACAGCTCCGCCGGGCTCGGCTGGCGTGGCGTGATGTGCTCGGCGGCGAACAGCGCGCGCGTCGGGCCCTCGCCACGCTTGAGCAACGGACCTTTGCGGATCGCGTGCGAGAATTTCCCGTCGAAAAAGACCAGTGCGGTTTCGCCGTGCTCGTCGACGCGATCCAGGTACGGTTGCAGCAAGACGCTACGTCCGGCATCGATCAGGCGACGCACATGCGCGATCGCCGCATCGCTATCGCCGCGATGGTAGCGCTGCGCATCGCGCGAGCCCGCCCCGATCGCGGGCTTGACCACGAACTCGGTGCAATCCGCGTGCGCACGCAAGAACGCTGCCAGCGCCGCTGGTGCATCCTCTCCCGGCTCCACAAACACGCTCGGCACGATCGCCACACCGGATTTTTCCAGATCGCGCAAGTAATGTTTGTCGGTATTCCAGCGAATCACGGGCAATGGATTATGCAAGGTCGTCTGCGTCGACGCGCGTTCGGCCCAGGCCAGGAACTCGGGCAGGCGATGCATGTAATCCCACGGCGAGCGCAACAATGCCAGATCGAAACGCGACCAGTCGGTACGCGTATCGTCCCAATCGACGAGCGTGACATCCGCACCGGCCTCGCGCAGCGCGGATTCCAGCGGCGCGAGGTCTTCGTCCAGCGCGCGCGCGGCGCTGGCGGTGACGAGAGCGATGTGGTGGGATGGCATGGGATCGAATCCGGGCAAAGCGCGCTTTATACGCCAAAACCCGGTTTTGGTGCTGGAAAGCGGCGGGAGTTTTCGTCACCATGACGCGAGCGTAGAAGGAGTCAGCGATGCGCCCGTTGCCGTTTGCCCTGTTTGCGCTTGCGGCCGCTGTTTTCTTTGCGCCGCCGGTGTTTGCGCAGAATCCCGATCCGGCGGATATCCGTGCCTGTACGGCGATCCAGAACGACGCGCAGCGGCTCGCCTGCTACGACCACGCCACGCATCGCACGGATACGATCGCGGCCGAACAGAAGCTGGCCGACGAGGCGATGCGCAAGACCGGCGTGTTTCGCCAGGTGAAGCCGGAGACCGAAACCGCGGCGGCCGTGCCGCGCTCCCTGCTCGACAGCCGCTGGGAACTGGACCCGGACAGCAAGCTCGGCACGTTCAACCTGCGCAGCTATCAGCCGGTCTACGTGATGCCGTTGTTCGCCACCAGCCGGCAGAACAGCCTGCCGTCCAGTCCTAATCCGGCCAACTCGGTGACGGACAGGCAGCATCTGGACAACATCGAGGCGAAGTTCCAGCTCAGCCTGAAGACCAAGGTCTGGCAGGGCGTGTTCAACGACAGCGGCGACCTGTGGGTGGGTTATACGCAATCCTCGCGCTGGCAGGTTTACAACGTGCCGCAGTCACGGCCGTTCCGCGAGACCGACTACGAACCCGAAGCCCTGTTCGTGTTCGCCACTGATTACCGATTGCTGGGCTGGAACGCACGCCTGTTCGACATCGGCATCGACCATCAGTCGAACGGACGCAGCGATCCGTTCTCGCGCAGCTGGAATCGCATCGTCGCGGACTTCGGTTTCGAGCGCGGCGACTGGATGCTGCGGTTGCGGCCGTGGTGGCGCATTCCCGAGGCGCGCAATGACGACAACAATCCCGACATTACCGATTACGTCGGGCGCGGCGAAATGCAGGTGCTGCATTTCTGGAACGATCAGGAATTCAACCTGAC
Source organism: Pseudomonadota bacterium (assembly GCA_018240765.1). GTDB lineage: Bacteria > Pseudomonadota > Gammaproteobacteria > Xanthomonadales > Rhodanobacteraceae > Rudaea. The sequence goes on from JAFEFD010000340.1 coordinate 3,234, forward strand.
CCTGCGCCATTCGCTGCGTGGCGGCAACGCGAACCACGGTTCGGCCCGCCTGAGCTGGAGCTTTCCGCTGCACGGCAACCTGCGCGGTTACGTCGAGGCGTTCTCCGGCTACGGCGAAAGCCTGATCGACTACAACCACGCCGCCACCTACCTCGGCGTCGGCCTGTCGCTGCTGGATTGGTAAGCCGCCGGGGGTTGCGTCACAAGTTCTGGTAATTCGGTCCGGACCCGCCTTCGGGCGTGGTCCAGTTGATGTTCTCGTACGGATCCTTGATGTCGCAGGTCTTGCAGTGCACGCAGTTGGCGGCATTGATCTGCAAGCGCAATCCATTTTCGTCCTTGACCATTTCGTAGACACCGGCAGGGCAGAAGCGCGTGCACGGATTTTGATACTCGGTTACGCAGCGGCCGATGCAGATATTCGTGTCCGGCACTTGCAAATGGATCGGCTGGTCTTCGTCGTGCTGGGTGGAGGCGAAATAGACAGAGGCCAATCGGTCGCGTGGCGGCAGCGTGCGTTCGATCCAGTGGCGATCCGGTTCCTCGAAGGTGCCGAGTTTGAGCAACGAAGAATGATCGGCGTGGTTGCGCAGTGTCCACGGCGAGAAGCCGGCGGTCACGGTTTCCCAGCCGGCATTGAGCATGCCGACGACGAAGCCCTTGCGGAATCCGGGGCGGATATTGCGCACGCGGCGCAATTCCTTCATCACGACGGATGCGCGCAGTTTCGCGTCCCAGCCCTCAGGTTTATTCGTTGCGACGATATGTTCGGCGGCGAGCATGCCCGAACGCATGGCCTGGTGCGTGCCCTTGATCTTGGGCACGTTCACGAGACCCGCGCAATCGCCGATCAGGATCGCGCCGGGCATCTCGCACTTCGGCAGCGATTGATAACCGCCTTCGACGATTGCGCGCGCACCGGCGGAAAGGATGGTCCCGCCTTCGAGCAGCGGCTTGATGCGTGCATGATTCTTCAGCTGCTGGAACGCTTCCCAGGGTTTGAAGTTCGGATCGTCGCAGTCGAGGCCCGCAACGAAACCGATCGCGACGCGATCCTTGTCCATGTGATACAGGAAACTGCCGCCGTAGGTGCAGTCATCCAGCGGCCAGCCGACGCTGTGCACGATCGTGCCCGGTTCCGTGCGCCCGGCCG
>JAFEFD010000341.1 GCA_018240765.1 Pseudomonadota bacterium
CGGCTAACGTCTTGACGGACACGTCTTGCGGTCAGGCCGCCTTCGGCTGGCGCATCAACAACGCGAACACGTCGGCGAGTCTGTCGCGCATCTCGCGACGGTCGACGATCATGTCGATGGCGCCGTGGTCGAGCAGAAATTCCGAGCGTTGGAAGCCTTCCGGCAGGGTCTCGCGCACGGTCTGCTCGATCACGCGCGGGCCGGCAAATCCGATCTGCGCCCTGGGCTCGCCGATGTTGAGATCGCCGAGCATGCCTAAGCTCGCCGACACGCCGCCGGTGGTCGGATGGGTCAGTACCGATATGTACGGGATACCGGTATTGCGCAAGCGGGCGAGCGCCGCCGACACCTTGGCCATCTGCATCAGCGAGAGCAGGCCTTCCTGCATGCGCATCCCGCCGCTGGCAGAAAAACACACGAACGGGATGCGTTCGTCCAACGCCAGTTCCGCCGCGCGCGCAAATTTTTCGCCGCCGACCGACGCCATCGATCCGCCCATGAATGCAAACTCGAACGCCACGGCAACCAACGGCCGCGTCCTGAGCAGGCCGCGCATGGCGACGAGCGAATCCTTCTCGCCGGTCTGCTTCTGCGCGGCGATGAGGCGATCCTTGTACTTTTTCGAATCGCGGAACTTCAACGCATCGACGGGTTCGAGGTTCGCGAACAACTCTTCGCCGACGCCCTCGTCGAACAGCGCGGCCAGGCGCTTGCGCGCGCCGATGGCATGGTGGTGGCCGCACTTCGGGCACACTTCGAGATTGCGCTCGAGCTCGGGGCGGTACAGCACCGCGCCGCAGCCATCGCATTTTTCCCACAGGCCTTCGGGCACCTTGCCCTTGGCCGTGGTGCCCTCGGTGCGGATGCGCGAGGACATCAGTTTCTGCAACCAGCTCATGTCGTCCACTTCTCCCGTTTCCAGCGGCGCCACGGCCTCGGCCGGCACCGGCGATTCCTGGCGCGGCTCACGCGGCATGCGCCGCGCTCCCGGCATCCAGCGCCGCGCGGATCGGCGCAAGGAATGCACGCGCCGCGTCGCAGGCGGCTTGCGTCGAACTTGCAGCGGCCAGCGTTTCAACCAGCGCGCTGCCGATCACGACCGCATCGGCGAACGGCGCGAGCGCCGCCGCCGAATCCGCGTCGCGCACGCCGAAACCGACCGCCACCGGCGTTGCGGTGCGAGCCTTGATCGCCGTCACGCGTTCGCGCACTGCATCCGGACTCAAGCGGTTGGCTCCCGTGATTCCCGCGAACGCTACATGGTACAGGAAGCCGCGCGCTTTCTCGCACATCGCAGCCAGACGCGCCGGCGAGGTGGTCGGCGCGGTGAGGAAAATCCTGCGCATGCCGGCGGCCTCGATCGCCCCCACGGCCTGCGACTCTTCCAACGGGCAATCCACCAGCAGCACGCCATCGACGCCGGCGCCGACGGCATCGCGCGCAAAGCGCTCGGAACCATGGATTTCAACCGGATTCAGGTACCCCATCAGCACGATCGGCGTCGTTGTGTCGGTTTTGCGGAATTCCGCGATCCACCCGAAGATCTGCGCGAGGCCAACGCCTTTGGCCAGTGCGCGTTCGCTGGCATGCTGGATCACCGGGCCATCGGCCATGGGATCGGAAAACGGCACGCCAATCTCGATCAGGTCGGCGCCGGATTCGGTCAGCGCGTGCAGTAGCGCAACGACGCCATCCGGCGAGGGATCACCGGCGGTAATGAAAGGAACGAGTGCCTTGCGGCTCGCGCTTTTCAGTTGCGCAAAACGCGCGTCGATGCGGTTCATAGCGAGAGACCCTCCCTTGCCGCAATCGTATGCACGTCCTTGTCGCCGCGACCGGAAAGATTCACAAGTATCCATTTGTCTTTTTCCATTCCGCGGGCGAGCTTGATGCCTTGCGCCACCGCGTGACTGGATTCCAGCGCCGCCAGGATGCCTTCGCTGAGCGCCAGTTCGTGGAACGCCGCCAGCGCTTCATC
>JAFEFD010000342.1 GCA_018240765.1 Pseudomonadota bacterium
ACCGCGTCCGGATACGCGGCGCTGGTCGAGCGCAGGCGGTGCACCAGCGAATCGAGCCGCCGCTGCGCACGCGCGTAAGCACGCGGGTCGGCAGGATCGGCGTTGACGATCAGGTAGAGCTTGCCTTTCAAGTTGTCGAATACCGCGAGTTCCTCGGCCAGCATCAGGCAGATGTCCGGCATGCCGAGCGCATCGGGCTTGGCGTCGGCGCGGATCTTCGGCTCGATGTAGCTCGCGCACTCGTAGCCGAAATAGCCGACCAGGCCGCCGGCGAATTTCGGCAAGCCTTCGATCTGCGGCACGCGGTATTGCGCCTTGATCGTTGCGATCTCGGCGAGCGGATCGGCGACTTCGCGATCGTCGACGACCTCGCGTTCCTCGGTCACCACGAGACGCTTGCCATGCACGCGGATCACGCGCCGCGCCGGCAAGCCGATGATGGAATAACGGCCCCAGCGCGCACCGCCCTCGACCGACTCGAACAGATACGCGAACGGCCCGTCGGCAAGTTTCAGGTACACCGACAGCGGCGTGTCCAGGTCGCTCAATACCTCGCGCACCACCGGGATGCGGTTGTGGCCTTGCGCGGCGAGGGCTGCGAATTGGTCGGACGAGATCATGGGCAGTTCGTGGTGGGACTTGCTGCAGACCGGGCTGGGCACGATAGCAAGTCGCACGCCAAGGCGACAGCCCCGCAGGATATGACCTTTACTCACGGGAAATCCCTTGGCATGGGAGAATGTGGGCCCGACGAATCTCAATACCCCCCATGTTCCCGAAGGATCCAAGGTCGCGAAGTGCCTGGAGTATTCGCTACTTCAGCGTTGCCGCCGTGGTCTACGTCGTACTCGGAACGGCGGCTTTGTGGTTGCTGTCGCCACGTGTGCCCTATGCCGATCAATGGCGCCATTACGCACGCCTGTTGGGTGAGCCCTTTGCGGCCGGCGTGTTCACTGCCGACAACGGCCATGCCGAAGTGCTACCGAACCTGATCCGGCTCGCCGACCTGCGCTGGTGTGGCGGGCATGAACTGCTGCAGATCCTGACGACTGGCATCAGTGCAATGGCGGCGCTGCTGCTCTTGTTGTCGATTGTGTGGCGCGATTCGTCGCTTGACCCGGTTGCCAAGTCCGCGGCCACGTTTTGCCTGGCGTTCGGTTTGTTCTGGCTCGGCAACATGCATGCCCTGAC
>JAFEFD010000343.1 GCA_018240765.1 Pseudomonadota bacterium
CGGCTTCCAACGTCAAGGTCGCCATCGTCAAGGTGCTGAAGGACGAAGGTTATGTGCGCGACTTCCAGGTCAGCCGCGACGGCGCCAAGTCGGTGCTTGAAATCGCGCTGAAGTATTTCGAGGGCAGGCCGGCGATCGACAAGCTGTCCCGTGTCAGCCGCTCGGGTTTGCGCGTATACCGCGGCAAGGACAAGTTGCCGAAGGTGATGGCTGGTCTCGGCATTGCCATCATCTCGACGCCGGACGGCATCATGAGCGACGCTCAGGCGCGCGCGAAGGGTGTTGGCGGCGAAGTCATCGGCACGGTTGCTTGAGGAAATTCCTATGTCTCGTGTAGCAAAAAAACCGATTACGCTGCCCAAGGGTGTCGAGTGCACCGTGGCCAAGGACGCCATCACCGTCAAGGGCCCGAAGGGCACGCTGAAGATGGCGGCGATTGCCGGCGTCCAGATCGCGATCGACAAGGACAATGTCACCTGCGCCGATGGCACCGCTGAAACCAAGTTCGCGGGCACCACGCGCGCGCTGCTGGCCAACATGGTCAAGGGCGTCAGCGAGGGTTACCAGAAGAAGCTCGAGCTGGTCGGCGTCGGTTACCGCGCCGCGCTGCAGGGCAAGGACCTTAACCTGACCCTGGGCTTTTCGCATCCCGTCGTGTTCAAGGCGCCGGAAGGCATCACCTTGAGCGTGCCGACCCAGACCGAAATCCTGATCGCCGGCGCCGACAAACAGCGCGTCGGCGAAGTCGCCGCGAAGATCCGCGGTTTCCGTCCACCCGAGCCGTACAAGGGCAAGGGCGTGCGTTACTCGGGTGAACACATCAGCCTGAAGGAAGCCAAGAAGGCGTAAGCACGTCCTTCAGCTTTCTGGAGAATCGAAAATGAGCGAGAAGAACATTGCCCGACTGCGCCGCGCGAAAACCACGCGCGTCCACATCCGCAAGCTCGGCGTGCCGCGCCTGACCGTGCATCGCACCGACCAGCACATCTACGCCCAGGTGATTTCGGCCGACGGCGACAAGGTGTTGGCGGCGGCTTCGACCGTGCAGAAGGACCTTGCAAAGGGCCTGAAAGGCACCAAGAACAAGAACGCCGCCGCGGCGGTAGGCAAGGCGATTGCGCAAAAGGCCAAGGCTGCCGGCGTGGAATCGGTGGCGTTCGACCGCTCCGGTTTCCGTTACCACGGCCGCATCGCGGCGCTCGCGGATGCCGCGCGCGAAGCCGGTTTGAAATTCTGATTTACCGCAGTACCCACAACTACAAGCGGCAATGCCGCAAGCAAAAGTCCGTCGCATCGTCGGCGGCACAAAGGTGAAAGAAGATGGCAAACAACGAACGTGAAAACAGCGACG